>JAGLNE010000024.1 GCA_023139655.1 Candidatus Parcubacteria bacterium | reverse complement strand
ACATGGAAATTGATAATAAAGAAGAGAATAATTTAGCTTTTATTGATGGTCAGAATTTGTATATGGGAACTAATTCAGATGACCCCCCTTGGAAAGTTGATTTTTCCCAATTAAGGGAATATTTAAGAAAAAAATATAAAGTTTCTAAGGCTTATTATTTTTTAGGTTTTGTGATTGATGAAAATGACAGCTTGTATGACAAAATTCAGGAAGCGGGATTTATTTTAAAATTTCGTAAGCATAATTCCACGATGCTTGGAAAAAAGAAAGGCAATGTGGATTCTGATATTATTTTTGCCATTATGAAAAAATTATACAAAAAAGAACCATTTGATAAAATAGTTCTTGTTTCCGGCGATGGCGATTATAAAATGCTGGTTGATTTTTTAATTGAGGAAAATAGATTTAAAAAAATTCTTTTTCCAAATAAGCAGTTTGCGTCCTCATTGTATAAAAAAATAACAAGGGTTTATTTTGACTATCTTGTTAATATAAAACACCGGATTGAATTTAAATAAAAAAAAGGGGGCCATTGATCTTGCGATCGCAGGGACCCTTTTAGTCTTGATATCATTAGTATATATTAACAATATCAAAAAGTCAAGGAGTAAAGTAATATTTGTTGTTTGACTTTTTTTGTTTATTTTAGTAAAGTTAGCTCACATTAATAACAAGCCCAAGGAGGAAACGGAGGGTTTGTTTTTTTGTGCTTGTACCTTGAAATAATAATATTTTTGGCTATTTTGTTGATATTTAACGGAAATTCATATATGGGAGGAATGGATTATGAAAGGATTAAAATCAAAGGTGGTATTTGCCGCATCTGGCACATTAAATTTTTTTGGAGAGGGTTGGCCGATTCATCGCTTGTATAAACTGCTGTTTGGAAAGTGGAAAGTAAGACGCTTGGGATGGTTTGATTTTACTGGCTCAACGTTTGTTTCTAAAACAACTACGCTTTTAAAAAGAGAAGACGGCATGCCTCTTACTGACGAACTGCAACCAAAAAAGATGTTTCCTGATCATGTTAGAGTTTATTTTCGGAAAGGATTGGTCCTTAATTCCGTGGATTTAAGCGGGCCAGGTGCTGTTGATTTACTTATGAGGAATAAATGGCAAAACAGAACAAAGCCGTTTATGATCTCGTTCATGAGCCTTGGTAAAACATTAAAAGAAAGATTGAAAGAAGCAGCGTTTTTTGCTAGTTTGCTTGAAGTATCTAAATCGGAATTTAAAGCGCCATTTGGTGTCCAGATTAACGTGTCATGCTCAAATACAGAATACTCCACTAAGAGCATGTTAAAAGACTCATTGGCTATTTTAGAGAAATTTCAACGATTGTCAGTGCCAATTGATTTGAAAGTCGGAGTAGTTGATGCCATTGAGGCCGGTGTTGAATTTATCAAGGAAATTGAAGCTTCAGGGTTATGTGATTGGTTAACCTGCTCAAACACGATTCATTGGGGGGAGATGGCTGGCCAGATTGACTGGCAAAAGTTGTTTGGCAGCACAGAGTCGCCTTTGAAACATTTGGGCGGTGGAGCTCTTTCTGGCAAACCGCTCAAGCCGATCGTGTTGGATTGGTTAAAAAACGTTCGGGAAAAAGGCGTGTCCATGCCAATCAAGGCTGGCGGCGGAATACTTTGCAGCAGGGATGTCAGAGATTATATAGATGCCGGCGCAACAGCCATAGAATTTGGGTCAGTTTCTATCTTACGGCCCTGGAACGTACAAAGTATAATACAAACCGGCAATGAATTGTTGGGGAGGTGAATGAAATGAGAAAAGAATTAATCGCTATGTTATTGGAAAAATCGTTTAAGTATTCTGAGGAGCCGGTATTTAAACTGGTTTCCGGGCGCATGAGCAAATTCTATGTTGATTGCAAGCCGACGACATTGCATCCCCGCGGTATGTTTCTGGTCGGACATCTAATGTACGATGCCATTGTTGATGCCGGCGTGAATGCCGTGGGCGGTTTGACTTTCGGGGCTGACCCTATTGCGGTAGCAACCGCGTTTGCTTCCGAGCTTAGAGGCGGGGCGATCAAGGCATTTTCTATCCGCAAAGAAAAAAAGGATCACGGGATCATTAAATGGGTAGAAGGGGATGTGGATCCAGGTACTCCAGTTGCAATTATTGATGATGTGGTTACAACCGGCGGGTCTACTGTTAGAGCGATCAGACGAGCGCGTGAATCAGGTCTGGAAGTTTTCAAAGTTGTGATTCTGGTAGATCGGCAAGAGGGTGGGCTGGAAAATATCCGTAAGTATATTAATGATGCCACCGCTGTTATCACCAGAGATGAATTAATGGAAGCAGGGGGCTTCGCGTAAGTTTGTTATTTCAAAATAAATTAAAAAGAAAATATTATAAGGGGAGATGCGTGGAAAAGCGTTGTCTCCTCTTTTTTCTTTGGAAAATAAAAAAATCACGTGATTAATCGCATGATTTTTACACTCCACCCTTGACAAAATAAATGGCCGTGCTATAATTTAGATAGTTGTCTAAATATCTAATGATTATGACTTTAAATATTACATTTCAAGCCCTGGCTGACCCTAGCCGTCGGAAGATTTTGGAGATATTAAAAAAGAAAGACATGTCGGTTAGTGAGATATTAAAGCATTTTGATATCACAATGCCGTCTTTGTCGCACCATTTAAATATTTTAAAACAAGCGGGCCTGGTAACCTTTCAACGCAAAGGACAAGAATTAATTTATTCGTTGAATTTAAGCGTCTTTGAGCAAACCGCTAAAACCTTAATTAAATTTTTTAAATAGATTACAGTGTCATCCTGATCCGCCGGCTGGCGGAGAAGGATCTCGTCTTAGGTGCACAAATCACGGGATTCTTCGTCCGCTTCGCGGACTCAGAATGACAGGAAACATATGAATCCAATAAAACCTACAATTAAAACCGAAATATTGCCGGTTATTATTGTAATACTCGCAATTATTTCGTCTTTCTATTTTTACGCCAATTTTCCGGAACAAGTGCCGATCCATTGGAACGTGGCTGGAGAGGTTGATAACTATGGATCAAAGACGCTTGGAGCCTTTTTGTTTCCTGGGATAATTTTAGGTATGTACTTGATGTTTCTTATTATCCCTTATATTGATCCTAAAAAGAAGCGCTATGACCAATTTCGCAAAGTCTATCATGCCCTTAAGACTGTTTTGGTGTTTTTTATGGCAGTCATGTATTTTATCGCCAGCTTTAATGCGCTTGGCTACAATATTCGGATCGAACTTTGGATACCGATCATGGTGGGAGCACTTTTTATATTACTCGGTAATTACATGAGTAAGATCAAGCCTAATTGGTTTATGGGTATTCGCACGCCTTGGACCTTGTCTAGCGAAGAAGTTTGGAACAAAACCCATCGGGTTGGCGGTAAAGTATTTATACTGGGTGGCGCGATGATTGCTTCGACCATCTTTGTGCCGGTTGCGTATCGGATGATAATATTTTTTGCAGCTATCGGATTTATAGTAGTCGGTACTGTGATTTATTCATATATTGCCTATCGGCAAGAAGAAAAAAATAAGTAAAATTTAATTCGTATGACCCGCATACATTATTTCTATTCGTATGCTCGCCATTTGTAGTGGCGAGTTGGGATTCGCGGGATGTGCGGAGCACGATGACATGAAAACAATAAACAGTTTACAAAATCCGTTAATAAAAGAAACAGTTAAGCTTCGCAAGCCTAGCGAACGGCGTAAACGAAGTGAAATATTGGTTGAAGGATATCAGGAGATAAAGCTGGCTCAAAATAGTGGCCACTCAGCGCAGCAACTTTTTTATTGCGCAGAATATGCTGACAAAAGGCATTCTCCGGACTCACTGCTAAGTCAAGAGACGATTCTAGTAAGCGAGGAAGTGTTTGATAAAATTTCTTACCGCGATAATCCGGATGGGTTTTTAGCCGTGATTAGCCGGCCGGAAAATTATTTAGCGGGAATAAAATTAAACAAAGATAAACCAGCCTTAATTATTGTTTTGGAGTCAGTGGAGAAGCCTGGTAACTTAGGGGCGATTCTCCGAACCGCTGACGCTGCCGGGGTAGACGCGCTTATTGTGTGCGACGCGCAGACTGATATTTATAACCCGAACGTTATCCGGTCCAGCTTGGGGACATTGTTTAGTGTGCCAGTAGCGATTGCCTCAAACTCTGAGGCCTTGAGCTGGCTTAAAGAAAATAAAATTAATATACTCTCAGCTACACCGGCTGCCAATGACATCTATTCTAATGAGGACATGACCAATGCCCTGGCTATAGTTGTGGGCACTGAGCATGACGGCCTTTCCGCATTCTGGCTAAATAACGCGGATAAGCAGATAAAACTGCCTATGCTGGGCAAAATAGATTCGCTTAATGCCTCGGTCAGTACCGCAATTTTAACTTATGAAGCCCTGCGGCAGCGGATTTAGTAAATACTCACTGAGATTATGTCATTCTGAGCGCAGCGAAGAATCCCGAGTTTAA
Organism: Candidatus Parcubacteria bacterium; assembly: GCA_023139655.1. GTDB lineage: Bacteria > Patescibacteriota > Patescibacteriia > Patescibacteriales > UBA12075 > JAGLNE01. The sequence continues at coordinate 18,172 of JAGLNE010000024.1, read as the reverse complement.
AGTACTAATCACGAGATTCTTCATTGCGCTTCGCTTCATTCAGAATGACAAAATTTATGAAATTGTTGCACTTCAGAGTTGAATGTACCGAATTTTGCGTTGACAAGCGGGTCTGGATATGATATAATAATTATAGTAAAAACCCGCCGATTAGGCGGTCAGGCAAAAATAAAAATAAAATATGCGAAAATTAAGTAATCCAAGCAATTGGAAATTTTTATCTATCTTTGTAGCCGTTTTAGGTTTATACCTGGCGGTTTTTTTGTTTTTCCAAACTGGTTTAGCACACGCCGAAATGACCGCATCCACCACTCCGGATAGCCAGGACCATGAGGCTGAACTCCTAACAATTGAATTTTTAGAGTCAGAAACAACGATTAACGAGCTAAATTATTTTACGGTACAAACTAATCAAGCGGTTGAAGTTACTTTTAAGCTTTGGCAAGACAGTATTTTACTAGATTCACAGGTCGGCACTTTAACGGGAGATAATACTTATCAATATTATTTAGACAGCAGTATTTACCCAAACGGAAATTACAGATTAAGTGCCGGGGCTTTTGCCGCTGATCAGTCCTATATTGAAATATATTTGAATATTAATATTGATAATAATAGTGAAGAGACAGCGGGCAGCACTTCTTCCCCGGAGTTTACCCTAGAGGAAGATAGCACGACAGGGATTGAACCGCAAATTTCATTAATGCCAACCCCCGAATTTACCGGACAGCCAATAGAAATAAAAGCCCAGAGCAATTTTGACCCGGACTGGGTAAGGTTTACAGTTTCTGGCGCAAAGCCCGGTGAATACCCGGGTCTGGTAAGCGCTAATTATTTATATTTTTGCATCTGGTTGATTAATGAGTATCCTTATGGCGAATATATGCTTAAAGTTGAAGCCGCTTACGAGGACAATGTTTATCAGGATAGTGTCCAGGTTAATTATAAGGAGGATGAGATTGTAGAAATTTCCGACGATACTGGCGTGGATATTCCCCTGCTTATTAAATTTATCGGAGACTATCCCCAGCCAATGGCCGGAGAGCAGAGAATAAGAGTGGAGACCAGTGAGGGCATTGACGGCGTTAAATTTATAGTTAGCGGGGAGATTGAAAAAGAATATCCGGGAATATTAAGTTCCTCGTTGGAATATTATTTTGATTGCTTAACTAATGATTTTTCGGATGGACCGTATAATATTAGGGCAGTAGCCATGGTTGACGGGCAAGTTGTGGCTGAAAATATTTTGTCGGTTCGGATTTTTAACCAAGATTCAATGGGTGATGAAACCGTGGACGATAATCAGGAAACAGAAATATTCAGCTCGAGTAGTACTACTCAAGAAAATGATACTATGGAAGAAGAGACTGCTCTAAGTACTGAAGCCGAAATTGTTGAAATAGCAGATGAGGTAGTCGAGGAACTTATGCCTGAATGTCGAGAAGCCGGGATTTTAGACCGGGAACGCTGCCGAATTTTTGTCAGCCTAGATCCCGAATGTCAGCAACAAGGGATATTTGAGCCGTTAAAATGTATCAGTTATTTATTGGTTGATTCGGCTTGTCGGGAGCGCGGTATTGTTGGTTTAGAATGTGAACGTTATCTTAGGATTCCCCTAGCTTGCCGTGAGGCGAATATTGGCTCTCCTCTGGAGTGCGAAAGATTTATATATGAGCAAGCAATGCCCTTGGTTTGCCGCCAGGCTGGGGTTAGCACCCAGAGTGAATGTAGGCAAGTATTGCTGGCCAATTCTTTCCCGCAGATCTGTCGCGAGGCTAACATTGGTTCAGCAGAAGCTTGTCGGAATTTTTTGTCAACTCAGGAGAGAGAATTCAGCCAGGAAGAGGCCGCAATGCCAGCACGAGTAAAAACGGCAGTAACTATATCAGAATTACATCCCAGATGCAGAGCTCTTGGTATTGAAGATAAAAATAAATGTGCGTACTATTTAAGAGAAATTTTAATTACCAATGAGTGCCACAGTTTAGGCTTGGTATCTTGGGGAGATTGTAATGAATATATGTTTAAAAAGCACAGTCAGGCTGTTTGCGCCGAAGCTGGAATATCAGAAGTGGGGGAATGTAAGGATTTTTTATTCAATAAATATACAAATAATATTGAGTGTCAAGGCGGGAATGATTGGCTGTGTCAGGAAATTTTGCGTCAGGATTACATAGGCGATATCGCAATTAAGCAAAACGTTTTTAAACAAATACAAGAGAAGTTTAAAGTTCAGGCCAAGGCGTTTAGCATCAAAGAACTAAAAGAAGAAGTTGATGACCCGGAGTTTTTTATACCCTTGGCAAATGATAATGTAAGGGTATCGGCCGTAGACGCCAAAGAAAGAATGGTTTTGACTCACATAGGTGAGCTTCTCCAAGTAGCTCCACTAGTTTTAGTAATTGATACCGACGGTGATGGCCTTGGTGATGACGTAGAAAAAAGGATTGGCTCCAAGGTGGATAATCCCGACACCGATGGTGACGGCTATACAGACGGGATGGAAGTGGCTAAGGGATACAACCCTTTGGGCACGGGGATTCTCGACAAAACACGTTTGGCTCCGATAGATATAGCAATCATTAGCGGTGAGTTGCTTGGGCACCCCAAGACCGAAGGTGAGTTAAGCGAAAAATATACGGTTGACGCTGTTAGCAATCAGCCTCAATCCGGAGAAGGTACAGGCTATTTGTTGAGCGGCCGGGCTGTTCCCAACAGGGTGGTGAGCCTGTATGTTTATTCGGATTTGCCGGTAGTTACTACACTCAGGGCCGACGAGCATGGTAATTGGCAATATGAATTTAGCAATTTACTTAGCGAGGGCGAACACGAAATATATGTTGCCTTAAATGACAACACCGGTCGAGTAGTGGCTAAGAGCCGGCCATTTAATTTTTTAATAAAAGAAGCCAGGGCTGTGTCAATTGAAGATTTTTTAGTTGACGCGCCCTTGAGTCCCGCTTCGTCGTCGCAGCGAATGATCAACTTTTATTTTATATTTGTCGGCGGCTTGATTTTCTCCGGCCTGTTATTGTTTGTCGGGGTTTATATGATTACTAAAAAGCGCCGCTCTGCGAGTAGTAAAAACGTATGAGTTTAAAATCATTTTTGGAAAAACACAGAGAAAGCGCCCAGCTAGCTTATGGGGTAACTTTGATTATTATTATTCCTTTGTTGATTACTTTTAATACGGTTTTTATAATCAATAAATACAACCACAGCATTGATGTAGTGCTTCAGCGCCAAGCCTTGTCTGTGGGGCGTTCGATCTCCACCTTAATGAAAGGGGATTTGCCCTGGGAATATTTTATTCAGCTAAAGCTTGAGGCATTGCTTGAAAGCAATGCCGAGATCCAGGAGCTCTCGGTTCTCCGGCCGGAAGGAGACGATTTTAAAATAGTGGCTTCGTCGAACAAGGAAAAGGTAGAAAATATACTAAACTCTTATTTTTATAAATTGGCCTGGCTACAACCGGAGAATGACGGTTTAGCCACCGATTCAATTCACTTGGAAGAATCTGGAGAAGATATTGAATTAACGAATGATAAGCAAAATCGGTTTTGGCTGGTAGCTATACCAATGCGCGACACTAATGACGAAAAGCAGGCCCTCTTAACTATCAAGTTATCTTCTCAAATTGTTGATGAACTTACCCGATATAACCGGAACGCTTCAATTTATTTACTCATTGGTACGGTTTTTGTGGTTATGCTGTTTCTCCTGGTCGTGGTTCGGCTTTGGGACTATGCCCTGCTTTATAAAAAGGTAAAGGAGGTAGACAAAATGAAAGATGAATTTGTTTCAATGGCTACCCATGAATTGCGTACCCCGATTACCGGTATTTCCGGGTTTCTGTCAATGGTAATAAACGGGGAAATGGGACCGATTAATGTCAAGATCAAAGAGGCTTTATCCATGGCTTCAAGCGCTTCTGAGCGGCTGGCCGTTTTGGTTGATGACCTTTTGGACGTTGGCCGCATTGAACAAGGACGCATATCTCTGAATCCGGAACCAACAGAGCCGACGCAAATAATGAAAGAAACCGTGGCCGAATTAATGGTTCAGGCCGGTAATAAAAAGTTGGCTCTTAATTTCCAACCACATAAAGAAGTTTTGCCGATTATAAACATTGATAAAGATCGGTTTAAGCAGGTGTTGATTAATTTGATAGGCAACGCGATTAAATATACGCCCGCGGGCGAGATTCAGGTGCTTACTCACACTCGTTTTGACGGCCGAGTACTGGAGATAAAGGTTAAAGACACGGGACTAGGTATGTCAAGTAAAGACCGGGAGCGGCTGTTTGAAAAGTTTTATCGGATTAAAACTGATAAAACCAAAGATATTGTCGGCACCGGTCTGGGGATGTGGATCACCAAGCGTTTGGTAGAGATGATGAACGCTACGATCACAGTTGATTCTATAGAAAATGTGGGCACGCAAATTACTCTTCAGTTCCCGATTGTGAAGAAGGGGAAATAAGATAATATAAAAACAACCTACTAATTAGGTTGTTTTAGTTTGTTTAATAATTATACAATAAATCAAAAATCAAATCTCAAAATGCAAAATGACAATGCAAAAATTAAAATGTCTATATTTTTACATTTTGAATTTTATTTTGACCTTTGATCTGTCATTTTGATTTTTGATTCTTGCATTTTGATTTAAATCTCCAAATTGCAATCAACTTTTAAATCTTGCCAAGGGGTAAATTTTTTGTGCCTGGCTTTAAAATAACCAGCAGCTGCCATCATGGCGGCATTGTCAGTTGTATATTTTAGATCAGGGAGAGTGAAGTGAATATCTGGCAGTTTGTTTTTAATAGTTTCAGGCATTTGTGATCTAAGTTCTTTGTTTGCGGCTACGCCACCGGCTAGCATTATGGTACGCACTTTATATTTTTTAGCCGCTTTAATAGTTTTACTTATTAATACATCAATGATCGCCTGCTGGTATTCACAGCAGTATTCGGGAATTTTATTTTTCCAGCCTTTATCTTTTTTAAGACTGTAGAGCAGTGCGGTTTTTAAGCCAGAAAAACTAAAATCAAAATTTTTTGAATTTAGCATTGGTCTGGGTAAAATTATTCTATTTTGGTCATTAGAATTTGGTGCTTGGGATTTATTTAGAATTTGGTGCTTGGGATTTTGATATTTCGCTGCCGCGGCAGCGATTGCCGGTCCACCCGGATAGCCCAGACCCAGCATCTTAGCGCCTTTATCAAATGCCTCGCCGGCCGCGTCATCTCTGGTTTGACCAATGGTTTTGATGTCGCCGTGTCCCTTCATCAAAGCCAATAATGTATGCCCACCGGAGACTGTTAAAACCACAGCCGGAAATTCAATGTTTGGAATTTGGAATTTGGAATTTGAGATTTGTTTGGAATTTGGTGCTTGGTGCTTGGGATTTGCGCCAATGAAATTGGCGTATATATGCCCTTCGATATGATTAATCGGAATAATAGGGATATTCCAGGCATAGGCCAGGGTTTTAGCGGTTTCCACCCCAATCATAAGCGAAGTGATCAGGCCCGGTCCGGTCGCAACTGCGATCGCGTCAATCGCGGGGGCGATCGTAGGGACATGATTAATCATGTCCCTACGACCGACACCGGCTTCTTCCAGGGCTTCGTTTATTACCGGCAAAATTTTTAAGACATGTTCACGTGCCGCTACCTCAGGCACAACGCCGCCGTATTTTTTATGTATTTCAATCTGGCTGGAAATTATGTTGGATAAAATTTCCACAGACGCGCCATGGCGCGTCTCCACACCTCTGGCAACAGCGGCCGCGGTTTCATCACAACTTGTTTCTATTCCTAATATTGTCATATTATTTATAAGCACTTTGCCGGTGTTTTATGCGGATAATAATTATAAGTAGTTCTTTTTTTCTCAGCATATAGATAATCCGATAGGGCCACACTCGGTATGACCAGGCCTTTTTGTAGGCTCCGGATAATTTTTTACCAATACGCGGGTTTGTTGATAAAGCCTTTAAAGCGTTAAAAATTTTTGAATGATACTTTTTTTCAATTTTTTTTAGATCTTTCTGCGCTTGTTTAGGAAGAATTACTTTGAATTTCATATTGTTTGCCTAAAGATGTTACTTTAATAATTCTTCAAAATTTATAAAATCACCTTTTTTGTATTCATCTTGGGCTTTTTTTATGTCCTTTTTTAATTCCGGGAAATCATTAATTACTTCCAAAGTTTCCGCCCATGACTCAAATTCATTAGCGGACATCATTACGGCTTTGGGCCGGCCTTTTTCAGTAAGAAGATAATAATTAGCTGGCGCCTGAACTTCGTCAGCTATTTTGAATATTTTTTTCCTAGCTTCTGATATTGATATTGTTGTTTTTAAATTCATAGTTTTATTATAATTATTTATATGTACATAATAACGTACATGTAATTTTTTGTCAATAAAATAACCCCCAAAATGGAGGTATTTATAGTTGTGTGACCCCTAGGGGAATCGAACCCCTGTTACCAGGATGAAAACCTGGTGTCCTAACCACTAGACGAAGGGGCCCTTCTACGCTCCTCCTACGCATAAAGCTACGGAAGGACGCAGTAAAGCTTCGGCGGACAAGCCAAAAGCTTTAGCAAAAACAATAGTCCCCTTTTAAGGACTAAGAATATTATAATGTAGATGTAATAAAAAGTCAAGACTTTGGCTAAAGTTAGCTTGACTTTTTAAGGTTTTTTGATTAAAATAAAGTAGTAAATAATTAAAAATATATTTATGGATATAAAAAATATTGTAAATTTTATTTTTGAACTTAATCAATTAAAGCGTCTTAAGCATTCTGGCATGTGGCTTGCCGGGGTAAAAGACCCAGATTCTGTAGCAGAGCATGTAATGCGCGCCGCTCAGATTGGGTATATTTTGTCTGTAATGGAAGGAGATATTAATCCTGAAAAAGTTGTTTCAATAATTGTAATGCATGATAACGCCGAAGCGCGAATTGCGGATCAAAACAAAGTATCAGCTCGATATTATTCAAACGGCAAAGCAGAAGAAAAGGCCTTAAATGATCAGCTTGAATTATTAGGCGAAACAATCAAGAAAAAGTGGTATGGTTATTATAGGGAATTTGAAGATCGCAATACAAAAGAGGGAGTGGTTGCAAAAGACGCTGATTGGCTTGAACAAGCTTTTCAGGCAAAAGAATATGTTGATCAAGGATATAAGTCTTGCCAAGACTGGATAGACAATACAGCTAAAGCGATTGAGACTGATTCAGCAAAGAAAATAATGGCGGAAATGCAAAAAACTGAATTTACTGATTGGTGGAAGGATTTAAAAAAAATGACATATACAAAGTTAGATAGTAAATAGTTTATTAGGGGTATTAAACAGGCGCATTTGCTTTGTTTTTAAAATATACTCATGAAAATAATAAAATAAATATGGATTATAGTAATTTAAAAGCGCAAGACAAAGAAATATTTTCAAATATTGAAAAAGAGGTTAAGCGGCAGACTGAGGAGATGGAATTGATTGCCAGTGAGAATTATGTGTCTAAGGCCGTGCTTGAAGCAATGGCGACAGTACTTACCAATAAGTACTCCGAAGGTTATCCGGGTAAGCGTTATTATGGTGGTAATCATGTGATTGATGATGTGGAAACCATCGCGATTGAGCGGGCTAAGAAACTTTTTCAGGCCGAGCATGTAAATGTCCAACCCCTTTCCGGCTCACCGGCAAACGCGGCGGTTTATTTTGCTTTTCTTAAGCCCGGGGACAAAGTCCTGGGATTAAAGTTGGATCATGGCGGCCATCTCTCACACGGACATCCGGTTAATTTTTCCGGCCTGCTTTATAATTTTGTGCAATACGAAGTAAACAATGAAACCGGACGGGTTGATATGGAGATGGTGGAGCGAATTGCCAAAAAAGAAAAGCCCAAGATGATCGTTGCCGGTTATTCGGCATATTCAAGAGAAATAGAATGGCAGCGCTTTAAAGAGATAGCGGATAAAGTAGGAGCTATCACTTTTGCCGACATTGCCCATACTGCCGGCCTGATTGCCGCGGGCGAGATGGATAACCCCACCCCGATATTTGATGTGGTCTCAACCACAACCCACAAGACACTAAGAGGCCCCAGGGGCGCGATGATAATGTGCAAAGAAGAACATGCCAAGAAAATAGATAAGTCAGTTTTCCCTGGCATGCAGGGCGGCCCGCACGATCATATCACAGCCGCTAAGGCAGTGGCCTTTGGTGAAGCGCTAAGACCTGAGTTTAAAATATACGCCAAGCAGGTTATTAAAAATTGTCAGATTTTGTCAGACGAGTTATCAAACTTAGGCTATCGGATAATTTCTAATGGTACAGACAATCATTTGATTGTTGTTGATTTAAACGGCAACGGTTTTGTTGGCAAAGACGCTGAGCAAGTGCTGGAAAGAGTAGGGATTTCTATTTCCCGCTCTACCATTCCGAACGACCCCAACCCGCCTTATAACCCCAGCGGTATCCGGGTTGGCACGCCGGCCGTTACTACCAGGGGAATGAAAGAAGCGGAAATGGAGCAAATTGCTATTTGGATTGATAATGCTTTAAAAAATAAAGACGATCAAAATAAATTAAAAATAATCAAAGACGAGGTTAAGGCTATGTGTCTTGACTTCCCGATACCCAGTATTTAAAACAAAAAGAAAGGAGGGACGAAAATGAATGGTTTATTAAAATTTCCAACTGATTTTTTGGTTTTAACCCAAGGCGAAGTTGCAAACGAATGCGAAGATTATTATCGCGAATGCGTAAAATGGCTAAAAGTATATGATGGCGAAATTATTTCTAAGATTTGGCCAATAAGCCACGCGTTAAGATTTGCTATAAACGCCTATAATAAATTTGATTTTTATTTCAAGGGTTTAAAACCAGGATTCAGGAGGTCAGAATATGATCGCAAGAGGCATAAAATGTCTAAAAAAATGCTACAAACGATATTGATTAAGTAATCAAAAACAAGGCATCAAGAAATAAAATCTTGATGCCTAAAAATTTTATATTTTATGAAGACAAAAATAATTGATGGACAAGCTTTGGCTGAGGATATTAAGGATGAAATTGTTAAAGAGATCCTTGAGTTGAATAAAGACAATACTAATTGTTTAAATAGGCGGCCGAATTTGGCCATTATTTTGGTTGGCGATAATGCTGACTCAAATCTTTACGTGGACAAAAAAGTAAACACTGCCAAACAGGTTGGTATAGACACTCATGTTTATAAGTGTGATAAAGATTCCGGCCAGGTCAAATTGCTTGAAATGATAGATTTTTTAAATAATGACCAGGAAATTGACGCGATAATGGTGCAATTGCCTTTGCCTAAGGGTGGGGATTACGATACAGACGAAATAATTGCCCGGGTTAAGCCGGAAAAGGACGTGGACCGTTTTCACCCCGTGAATATTAAGCCGGTAAAAGATACTTGTAGCTCAAGTTTAATTTTACCGCCGGTGTTTGGGGTAATTTTGGAAATGCTTAAGTCAATTGATTATGATCTGGAAGATAAGATCGTTACTATTGTAAGTAAAAGTAAAATTTTTGGCGGATCATTGGCCAAAACTCTGTCCTGCCGGGGCGCTAGCGCAATAGCTGTTAAACCAGGCGCCGATGATTTGGCAGAGCGCTGCCTGGAGGCAGACGTTCTTATCCCCGTGATTGGTCAGCCGGGTCTAATAATTGGTAGCATGATAAAGGAAGACGCAATTATTATTGACGTGGGCATTACCCGCGACATGGGTTCGGTTAAAGGTGATGTGGACGCAGAAAGCTGCAAAGAACGCGCGGCTTACATTTCACCGGTCCCGGGTGGCGTTGGCCCCATGACAGTAGCTACGACACTTAAGAATACTTTGGAGTTGTATAAAAAGAAGATGAAAAGACACAAAAAGGGAACTAAGTTCCGAAGCTTCGGAACTTAGTTCCCTTTTTTAGCGTTAGAATTAAGCGGAAAAATCAAAAAACCGGCCAAGATGCCGGTTTTATTTATTTTATTTTTCTTTTTACTCTTATTTCTTCTTATTTAAACCCAGCCGCTTTAACCGTATTCATTAGCAAAGCAGCAATAGTCATGGGGCCGACGCCCCCAGGAACCGGGGTGATTGCTTCGACGATATTTTTAACTTCGTCAAAATCAACATCACCAACCAGTTTGCCATTATCCAAACGGTTCATGCCAACATCAATTACGACCGCGCCTTTTTTCACCATATCTTTTTTTATAAACTGTGGTCGCCCAAGCGCCGCAACCAAAATATCAGCTTGAGCAGTTATTTCCGGCAAGTTTTTGGTTTTTGAGTGGCATATCGTTACAGTCGCGTGCTCCTGGAGTAGTAGTTGGGCCAAGGGCTTGCCCACAATGTTAGAGCGCCCGACAATTACCGCGTGCTGGCCGACCAGGTCCAGATTATAGCGTTTGATAAGCTCAATGATCCCAAGTGGCGTGGCCGAGCGGAAGCCGGGTAGGCCCAGCATAAGCTTGCCGACATTAAGCGGATGAAAGCCATCCACATCTTTTTTGGGGTCTATACTGGCAATAATTTTTTGTGCGTTAATTTGCTCGGGCAAGGGCAGCTGCACTAAAATACCGTGGATTTTTTTATCAAGATTTAATTTTTCAATTAATTCCTCTAGTTCGTATTGGGTAGTTTCGTGGGGTAGCTCATAGGAAAAAGACTTAATGCCCACCTCGGCGCAAGCTTTTTTTTTATGCTTGGTGTATATTACAGAAGCTGGATTTTCACCCACGAGCACAACCGCCAAACCAGGAGATAGTTTACTCTCTTTAATTTCTTTTTTCAATTCGTTTTTTATCTCTTGTGAAATTTTTTTACCGTCAAGAAGTAAGGCCATATTTTATAATTAATCCATTATATCGTTTAACTATTAATTATCAGTAACCCAGTAACCCAATCAACAACTAATGAACTAATTGACTATTTTCATTAGTTAATTAGTCAATTGAAAATTCATTGATAATTGGGTTACTGATAATTGAAAATTAATAAATGTTTTAGTGTTTGTGATGTATAATCTAGTATTATAATTAAAAAAGTCCTGAGATAACACCATCTTCATCTATATCAATCCTTTCCGCCGCCGGCACCCGGGGCAATCCCGGCATAGTCATTATGTCTCCGAGGAGAGCGACAATGAAACCGGCGCCAGCCGAGAGCCTGAGCTCGCGGATGGTTATATCAAAGTTTTCCGGCCGGCCTAACTTTTTAGGGTCGTCGGAAAGGGAATACTGTGTTTTGGCCATACAAATCGGCATTTTATCCAAATTCAAGCCTTCAAGCCTTTTTATTTCCTTTAGTGCGATTGGTGCAAAGTTTACATTGCTAGCGCCGTAGATTTTTTTGGCAATTATATTAATTTTTTCCGGGATAGTAAGTTTTTCGTCGTAGAGCACTTTAAAGTTACTTTTTTTAGACTCCAGTGTTTTAACGATTTTATTAGCCAGCTCAACACCGCCTTGGCCGCCTTTTTCCCAAACATTAGAAACAGCAAAGTCAGCATCGCGTTTTTCGCAAGCGGTTTTTATATAGTCTATTTCTTCACTTGAGTCAGTGACAAAAGCATTGAGCGTTACTACTACTGGCACATCAAATTTTTGTAAATTTTCAATATGTTTTTCTAAATTAACCAAGCCTTTCTTGAGGGCACTCAAATTATTTTTATCTACCTCACGCACATTTACTCCGCCATTATAGCGCAGGGCCCGGGTAGTGGCGACTAATACGACGGCATCAGGCTTTAAACCTCCGAGCCGGCATTTTATATTAAAGAATTTCTCCGCTCCCAGGTCTGCCCCAAAGCCAGCTTCGGTTAACACCAGGTCACTAAGTTTCAAGGCTAACTTAGTGGCGCGTAAACTGTTGCAGCCATGGGCAATGTTGGCAAAGGGTCCGCCGTGCATGATGGCCGGGGTATTTTCCAGTGTTTGCACCAGATTTGGCTTGATAGCGTCTTTAAGCAGTGTGGCCATAGCTCCTTGGGCTTTAAGGTCGCTGGCAGTAATTGGTTTATTGTCTTTAGTGTAGGCGACAATTATTTTACCCAAGCGTTTTTTAAGATCAGCCAAGTTTTCAGCCAGACAAAGTATAGCCATGATCTCGCTGGCCACTGATATGTTAAAACCATCTTCTCTGGGGACACCCTGGAGCCGGCCGCCCAGACCGACTACTACATTGCGAAGCGCGCGGTCATTAAGATCCACACAGCGTTTCCATTTGATTTGCCTGGTATCAATATTTAAGTCATTACCAAATTGCAGATGATTATCAAGCAGCGCGGACAGCAGATTGTTAGCTGAAGTAATAGCATGCATGTCGCCGGTAAAGTGCAGGTTAATATCTTCCATTGGCACCACTTGCGCGTGCCCGCCACCGGCCGCGCCGCCTTTGATGCCAAAGACCGGGCCGAGCGATGGTTCGCGAATTGCGATGATTGCTTTTTGGCCGATCTGCCACATGGCTTGCCCCAAACCAACCATGGTGGTGGATTTGCCTTCCCCAGCCGGGGTTGGGTTTATTGCCGTTATCAGAATTAATTTTCCATCCGGATTATTTTTGACTCGCTCCCAAAGCGAATCCTTAAGCTTGGCTTTGTAATCGCCATAAAGCTCCAGATCATCCGGTTTAATATTAATTTTTTCAGCAATTTTACTAATTGGTTCAAGTTTGGCTGCCTGTGCGATTTTTATGTCGTTATTCATATGTATAATGCGAATTATGCGAATAAAATTATATAACTGTTTTTTCATTAATAATAAATTTTTTGTTTGTTGCATCCAGGGTTGCCTTAGCTCCAATCGGAATAATTATATTTTCAACACAATGACCAATCTCGCCAATTTCCATAATTGGGAAATCATACTCTTTGGTTGTTTCAAGCAATACATCCTTTATTTTTCTATCGTTCCCTTGTTTGTCTGGGTTATCGCTGCCTGTACAATATCCGACAATAAAACCTGAAATTTTTTTGAAAATACCTTTCAGCCTTAGTTGCATAAGGGTTTGGTGAATTTGATTTTTTGAAAACATGTATGTCTCCATTATTAAAATATTTTTTTGTAATTCTGTCATATATTCGGTATTAAGAAGTTGGGCATAACTGGAAAAATTGCCTCCCACGAGCCGGCCCACTGCCTTTCCTGGTTTTATGGTTTGCCAGCCATTATATTGAGTTTGAAATTTGTCAAAGTTGGTCCATTTTGGGTTTGGTTTTATTTCATTGATCTCACCGTTAAACCACGCCTTTTCCATATTTTCAAACTCGTAATGCATTTTCTCCTTTGCATAAGTAAAATATTCCATCCCCGAGAAAGTAATAAGACCTGTTTTTGCGGTAATAGAATTTAAAAGCGTAGTTGCGTCTGATATGCCGCAGACTATTTTTGGATTTTTTTTGATTAAATCATAATTTAGCTTTTCAACCAAATCAATTGCTGTATTTCCTCCTATTGAAAAAAGTATTGCCTTGATTTCAGAATTATCAAACATAGCGTTTATATCGTCCACTCTTTCTTCCGCAGTTCCCGCTGAATAATAAAATTCTTTAAAAGCATTCTTGCTTGGTACTATTTCAATCCCAAGTCTATTTTCTATTCTTTTTTTAGCTTTTTTGTATTCCTCTACTCGGTGTTTAATTGGGTTAGACGGAGAAACAAGCCCCACCTTGTTACCTTTTTTTAATTTTGGCGGTTTAATATAATTCATTTTGATTAAAAATATTTATTTTAAATACTGACGAATATCATCAATAGTTTTATATTATCTCAAATATTAGCGCTTGGCAAGGTGTTATTTGTTTAAGGCCAAATATTTTGTTACGATTAGACTATGCGTAAGTTTGTATTTCAAAATGACCAATATTATCATATCTATAATCGTGGTGTAGATAAAAGGGAAATTTTTAATGATAATAATGACTATTTACGGTTTTTGTTTAGTATGCGGGAGCTAAACAACAACTTATTACATTCAGAAAGGACATATATAAGAAATCAGCTAGTAAGGGAACTAAATTCCGAAACTTCGGAACTTAGTTCCCTTACTAAGGTTAAATATTTTATAGAATTGGAAAACAAACCAAGACTGGTTAGTCTTATATGTTATTGTTTAAATCCAAATCATTTACATTTAATTGTTAAGCAGTCAGAAAGAAATGGAATATCTAGGTTTATGCAAAAATTGAGTAAAAGTTATACAAATTATTTTAATATTAAACATAATCGTTCAGGGGCTTTGTTTCAGGGAACATTCAAGGCGGTGCAAATAAAAACCGACGAGCGCTTGTTGTGGTTGTCTGGATATGTCAACGGCAATCCGGAAATTCATGGTGTTGGCGAGGCTCGGAGATGGCCTTGGTCAAGCTGCCAAGATTATATTGGCTTAAGGAGCGGAAATTTATGTAAAAAAGAAGTAATACTATCCCAATTTGGTGACTCCTCAGATTATAATGAATATGTTAAAATGGTTATTAGCGGTGCTAGAGAGAAGAAAGGCGATATGAAAAAATATTTATTTGAGTAATTATATTTTTATAAAAAATTTCGAGGATTACGGAACTAAGTTCCGAAGCTTCGGAACTTAGTTCCCTTATTAAGTTAATGAAAGATATAAAAGAGAAAAAACAAGCACTTAGAGAGTTAATGAAGCTTCATTATGGTTTTAAAGATTTTCGGCGTGGGCAAGAAGAAGCGATTGACGCCGCTCTCCAAGGCGAGTCTTCAATAATTGTTATGCCTACCGGCGGCGGCAAATCTTTGTGCTACCAATTGCCGGCGCTGGTTATGGAGGGCGTTACCATTGTCGTTTCCCCGCTTATCGCGCTAATGAAAGATCAGGTTGATAATTTGAATAAAATCGGTATTCCCGCGACATTTATTAATTCTTCTATCAGCCTTATGGAAACCAATAGCCGGCTGGACACGGTAAAGAATAATCAGTGCAAGCTTCTTTATATTGCCCCGGAGCGTTTTTTTAATAAGGAATTTATTGCCGCGCTCCAAGACATAAAAGTCAGCCTTTTTGCCGTGGATGAAGCGCATTGCATCAGCCAATGGGGCCATGACTTCCGTCCCAGCTATTTACGGCTAAAAAACGCGGTTGAGCTGGTTAATAATCCACCGGTAATGGCCCTGACCGCCACCGCCACTCCGGAAGTTCGGGATGATATTATTAAGCAATTAGATTTAGAATCCCCTAAGAGAATTATAACCGGTTTTGCTAGGCCGAATTTGCAGTTTGGCGTCATCCATGCCAGCGAGGCGCGCAAGCCGGCCATGGTCATGGACGCGATAACAAGTGCGCAGGACGAATCCGGCATAATATACGTTGGTACCAGAAAGCGGGTAGATAATCTGGTGCAGTATTTGCTTGAGAATAATATTGAGGCAGTCAGCTATCATGCCGGCATGGAGGCCGAGGACAGAAAATGGGTGCAAAATAATTTTATGTGCGATAAGGCCAGAGTGATTGTCGCGACCAACGCTTTTGGTCTGGGCATTGATAAGCCAAATATTCGCTATGTCATCCACTACGATATGCCCGGCACGGTTGAGGCCTATTACCAGGAAGCCGGCCGGGCCGGCCGGGACTCTAAGCCGAGTTTTTGCTTAATGCTTTATAATTCCCGCGACCGGGCTTTGCACGAGTTTTTTATAAAGGGCGACAATCCGCCGCCGTCTTTAATTAGGGAGATTTATGACGTACTGCTTAGTTATGAGAGTGACACAATCCTCATAACATATGCGGAGATCATGGAAAATCTAAGCGATAAAATACCGGACATGGCGATCGGCACCGGTTTAAAAATCCTTGAGCGTGAAGGCTATATTAGCCGCACGCGGGAAAAAAGCGGAAATGCTTTTCTCAAATTAAACAAGACCATTGAATATATTTTGGACACTGTTAGTCCGCAAGCAAAAAAACAACGCGAAGTAATATCCAAACTAGGAGAGCGTTTTGGCAATGAGATTACCAATGGTTGGAAATTTAACCCCGATGAAGTGGCTGACATATTAAAGATAAAGCGCGAGGCCCTAATGCGAGCGATTCGGAAATTAAATGACGAAGGTTTGGTACAGTATGCCCCGCCTTTCAAAGGGACAGAAATCCGGGTGCTCAAGCGCGTTAAACCCAGAAAATTAGAATTTGACGAACAAGCAATGCGGGAAAAAATGCGGGCCGCCTACCAGAAACTGGATAAAATAGAGGATTATGTTTATGATTTTGGCTGTCGGCAAAAATATATGCTTGACTACTTCGGCGACAGTGAGGCAGAGCTGTGCGGCAAATGTGATACTTGCCTGACCGGTAATGGCTATGTAAGAAAACATAAACCTCCCCGGCATAAGACTGAGAAATTTAAAAAGCCCATTAAAGAACTTGATGTGTCAGCACCGAGAATGAATAGCGGCTTAAGCACTAAATTAACCCAGCTGGAAACCATGGAGTTGTATAACAAAGGCAAGGACGTTAAAGACATAGCTGAGCTGCGCGAGTTATCAACTAGTACCGTAATTAATCATCTAAGCTATTTAATAGAAAAAGGGTTAATTAAGGACATAAGCAAGCTGGTGGACAAAAAAACTGAAGCCAAGATAAAAAAAGCCATTGAAAAAGTTGGAGCCAATGAATTAAAACCGATTTTTGAAGAATTAGAGGAAACAATAGATTATGATAAAATTAAGATAGTAGTGTCATTATTCAGATAAGAGAAAAAATAATATGGATAAAAAGACAGAAAAAGAATTAGGCTTAATTGTTGAGCGTAATTATAATGAAATTGCTGAGCATTTTTCTGAGACCAGAAAAAAGCCTTTATGGCCTGAGCTTATTAAGCTCGCCCAAGGGGTTAAAGATGGTGATCGGATTTTGGACGTGGGTTGTGGCAATGGACGATTAACTAAGGCTTTTGGCGACAAAAGAATTGATTATTTAGGTATTGATATTTGTTCGCGGCTTGTGGATATTGCCAAGAGGGACAGGCCGGATTTTAAATTTATGGTTGGTGACGCTTTAAGCTTGGGCAAGGTACCGGAACTTGGGTTTGATTATGTATTTTCCGTGGCGGTTCTGCAACATATCCCGGGTAAGAGACTCAGACTAGACGCATTTAGACAAATGCGGAACAAAATCAAACCAGGCGGCAAAATAGTGATAAGCGTTTGGAATATGTGGAGCAGAGAATGGAGTAAGCGCTATAAATTTTGTTACTTGGTGTTTAAGTTTTTTTTACTCAAGCTAATTGGGAAAAACAAAATGGATTTTGGTGATATTCTTTGGGACTGGAAAGCCTCTAGCGGGGATGCAATAGGCAAGCGCTATTATCATGCTTTTACTAAACGTGAGTTAAAAAAACTAGCGCGCGCAGCTGGTTTAAAGGTTCAAAAAATTTATAAAGATAAATATAATTATTATTTAGTAGCTTCCAAATAAATATATGTTTAGTGAAGTGGAATTTGAACAAATTGTTTCGGAAGCAATTGAGGGGTTGCCGGAAAAATTCGGAGCTAAGATAAATAATGTGGCAATATTGATAGAAGAATTTCCTAGCCCGGAAACTTTGCGCGAATATGGGATTCGCTCTAAATATGGGCTGTATGGTTTATACGAAGGCTATGTCCAATCCAGCCGGCGCAATGTGGGAGTAGTAACACCGGACAAAATAACAATTTTTCGTATGCCCATTCTTAGGTCTTGCCGCACCCGCAAAGAATGTCAACAGAAAATTATTGAAACCGTTAAGCACGAAATTGCCCATCATTTTGGCTCTGACGAACCAGGCGCCAGGAAAGCAAGCCAAAATTAATACTTGATTTTTTTTAATAATTATGTTAAATTACATAACGAACTCCTTAGGGAGTTTTTATAATCTTTTAGCACTCGTAGCTTCCTTCGGCAAGCTCAGGACAGGCAATTGGATATTTTAGCACCCGTAGCTCAATTGGATAGAGCACTTGGCTTCGGACCAAGGGGTTGTAGGTTCAAGTCCTGCCGGGTGCACAGAAGGAAATTTCGATTTTCGAATGTCGATTTTCGAATAAAAAATTCGACATTCGTAAATCGAAATTCGCCATTTATTATGGCTGGGTAGCTCAGTTGGTTAGAGCGTAGCACTCATAACGCTAAGGTCG
>JAGLNE010000023.1 GCA_023139655.1 Candidatus Parcubacteria bacterium | reverse complement strand
CGTTTTTTCATATTTCCGGCTCAGAGTTTGTTGAAATGTTTGTCGGAGTCGGTGCTTCGCGAGTACGCGATTTATTTAAAAAAGCCAAAAAAAGCGCTCCTTGCATATTGTTTGTGGATGAGATTGACGCCGTGGGCCGGAGGCGGGGCGCGGGCCTGGGCGGATCGCATGACGAACGGGAGCAAACTTTAAACCAGATTTTGGTGGAAATGGACGGCTTTGAACCAACCACCAATATTATTGTAATGGCGGCCACTAACCGTCCGGACGTATTGGACCCGGCCTTGCTTCGCCCGGGCCGGTTTGACCGGCAAGTAGTGCTGGACAGCCCGGACATAGCTGACCGGGAGGCAATACTCAAAATTCATGCCCGCAAAAAGCCTTTGGCCAAGGAAGTAAGTTTGCGGAAAGTAGCGGAACGCACGCCCGGCTTTAGCGGCGCTGATCTGGCCAATCTTCTTAATGAAGGGGCGATCTTGGCGGCTAGGCGCGACAAAAAAATAATTAATATGGAAGAGCTTTATGAGGCAATAGAAAAAGTAATGATGGGTCCGGAGCGAAAATCACGGGTTATTACCAAAAAAGAAAAAAAGACAACCGCTTACCATGAGGCTGGCCATGCTTTGGTCGCGCATTTTTTGCCCCAGGCCGATCCGGTGCATAAAATATCCATTATTGCCCGCGGACAAGCCGGCGGCTATACTTTAAAAATGCCAACCGAAGATAAGCACATGCATTCTAAGTCAGAATATCTGGAAGAGATCGCAATACTCTTGGGCGGGCATTTAACTGAAAAAGAAATTTTTAACGAAGTAACCACCGGGGCAACTTCTGACCTGCGGCGGGCCACCAGTCTGGCCAGGCGCCTTATTACCGACTTTGGCATGTCAGACAAGCTTGGTCCCCGCACTTATGGCGACAAAGACGAGATGATCTTTCTCGGACGGGAGATCACTGAACAGCGCGATTATAGTGAAAAAGTAGCCGAACAAATTGACGAGGAGATAAACGCTTTTCTTTCTCAGGCTGGTGAAATGGCTAAAACGATAATAAAAACCAAAAAAGATATACTGGAAAAAATCGTTAAAGAATTATTAACCAAAGAAACTATTGAGCGGGATAGGTTTGAGGAGTTGGTTGGTAAAAAGGAAAGACAAGAAGGAAAGCGGTAGATTAAAAAGCGCACTATTAAAGCTTAAAGCTAAGCTTCCCATAGGAAGCTTAGCTTTTTTGGCGGTTAAATTTGTAGATTCAGTCTTTTCAGGCTCATCTTGTATGAGACAAGACTTGATTCTTGCCCCTTAACAGGATATTATGTTATAATAACCACAAGATAATTTAAAATTAAAGGAGGTAATTATATGACTCTATATCGTGATATCTTGGGCCAATCCCTAAAGAGTGCTTGGCACAATAAATATTTATGGTTTTTCGGCCTTTTTGCCGCTTTGCTCGGCAATGCCGGTGAATTTGAATTATTATTCCGTGGTTTTAACGGAAAAACCAACGCTTTTTTCCCCGGTCTTGAGCGCCTCTCGGAAACCGGGATTTTTAGTTTGCAAATATTTAAAAGTTTGGCCCAACTTTCCCGGCAGGATCCTTTCTCATTGTTTTTGGCCCTGGGAGTGCTTTTGCTAATAGTATTGGTCAGCTTATTTTTAATGTGGTTAGCTATTACTTCGCAAGTTGCTTTGGTCCATAGCGCCGGGAGGATGCGAGCCAACAAGAAGCATAACTTCAAAGAGAGTTTGAACGTTGGAACAAAAAAGTTTTGGCCCGTATTCGGCCTTAACATTGTTTTTAGGGTTGCCGTATATACTTTGTTTATTGTGCTTAGTTTACCGATTATCAGTTCATTGGGTAAAGTAGACCTTGCCTTAAGCAGTTCATTATATATTGTATCGTTTATACTTTTTATTCCAATATCTATAATATTTTCATTTATAATTAAATACGCGATTGCTTTTGTGGTTATAAAAGAAGTTGGATTCTTAAGAGCGATCACGCAAGGCTGGAAGCTATTTGTAAAGAATTGGCTGGTTAGTCTGGAAATGGCGTTTTTGTTATTTTTTATTAATTTTTTGGTCGGCGCAGCTCTGATATTGGTTTTTTTGATTATTTCAATTCCGTTTTTCTTCATGGCCTTGCTGTTTGCTAAATTTGCGTTCATATTTAATTTTTGGGCAATGGTTATGGTTGCTACAGTGGTTTATATTGTTTTTATTGTTTTAACCGGTTCATTTTTATCCGCCTTTCAGATAACATCCTGGACCAGTTTATTTGTTGAGTTAGTTTCTCGCGGCGGAGTCAGCAAATTAATCAGAGTGTTTGGGAAAGAGTAAAAAGGAATTAATATTTTAGAAAATTTAAAACAATTTTGATTTTTGTAAAATTGATACGATTTTAATTCACGTTTTCAGACAACAGACAACAGACAATAGACAACAGATAGCTAATATATTATAGCTATAATTCGCGCTCCTGTCGTCTGTCGTCTGTCGTCTGTTTTCTTTATATTATTTTTTCTGCGCCTGTCCTGAGCTTGTCGAAGGGTATAATCAGCGTTAAAACTTATTTAGCAAATTGCATATTTATATCTGTGTGAAGATATTTTTATGATATTATGTAAATTACCATATGGGCGATGATGTACAATCAATTGAAGATCTGATAATGGCTTCCCGTGGGGACACGGTGGGTGATGACCAAAGCGCGCAAGCCAAGTTTCAGGCTAAGCAAAAAGAGATCAAAGCCAAAGAAACAGAGCGCAGCACCCAGACAAAAGCGCGGGACATGGGCGTGCCATATATTAATTTATTTGGTTTTCCGGTCAGTCCGGAAGCTTTGGTTTTGATCCCTGAAGAAAGAGCTAGGCAGCTTAATGTAGTATGTTTTTTTTATGACGGCAGAAATGTTCGTCTCGGCGCCACCCACCCCGAGGTACCGGAGATAAAGGCAATTGCCGCTGGCCTTAGGGAAAAACAGCATAGCCTGGTAGAGATCTATTTGATTTCAAGCAATAGTTTATTTTACGCTTTTAGGCAGTATCGGTCTATTCCCAAAATTCGCAAGACAAGTAGAGGCGTTGATTTAACCGAGGCTGATCTTAATATGTTTAGTGAAAAGTTTTCCAGCTTTAAGGATCTGCAAGCGGAAATTGACAAGGCCAAAATTACCGATATTGTGGCTATGATCATGGCCGCGTCCGTAAAAACCAATTCTTCTGATATTCATATTGAGGCTGAGGAAAAAAGCATAAAAATACGTTTTCGGATTGACGGCGTTCTTCATGACGCGGCTGAGATCAATAAAGAGTTGTGGAAAAAAATTATTTCCCGCATGAAGAGTCTGGCCAGAGTAAAGATAAATGTTGATGATAAGCCGCAAGACGGCCGGATGTCTATTGATATGAAAGACGACCGGATTGATATTCGCGTTTCTTTTTTGCCCACTAATTATGGTGAAAGCGTAGTGATGCGCTTGCTTCGCTCCAGTACAGCCGGGCTTGCCTTTGAACAGCTGGGCATTCGGGGCCATGCCTATGAACAGCTTAAAAAAGAAGTGGAACGGCCCAATGGCATGATAATAACCACCGGTCCAACCGGTAGTGGTAAAACCACCACTCTTTACGCAATATTAAAAAAATTAAATAATCAGGAGACAAAGATCATAACCATTGAAGATCCGATTGAGTACCAGCTTGAAGGCGTTAATCAGTCGCAGACCAGTGAAAAATATACTTTTTCCCAGGGTCTTAGGTCAATTGTCCGCCAGGACCCGGATGTGGTTATGGTTGGCGAGATCCGTGATCTGGAAACGGCCGAGATATCCATTCAGGCAGCGCTTACCGGCCATTTGGTATTGTCAACTATTCATACCAATGACGCGGCCGGCACCGTGCCGCGTTTTATATCTATGGGTGCGAAGCCGTTTCTTTTGGCCCCGGCTCTTAACGCGATAATCGGGCAACGTCTGGTTAGGCGGGTTTGCGATAAATGCAAGGTTGAAGCTAAAATAGAACCGGAAAGAATGGCCAGGGCGACAAGCATTCTTGAGAGCCTGACAGCTGACCAGAGAAAAAAAGTTGATTTTAATAATTTACGCTTTTTTAAAGGAAACGGCTGCGAGGCTTGTCAAGGAATTGGCTACAAAGGACGTATTGGTGTTTATGAAATTATGGTGTTAAACGAAGAGCTTGAAAAGTTAATTCTCTCCGGTAAAGCCAGTGAATACGATATGCGCAACGCTGGAGTGCGTGCCGGGATGATAACCATGGTACAAGATGGCGTGATAAAAGCCCTGGAAGGAATAACAACGATTGACGAAATTTTCCGTGTTTCAGAAGAAAAATAGCAGACTACAAATTATCCCTCGATCCGGCTCGGGACGGGCAAATCTAATCACAAATAATACAAATAGGAATTTAATATAAAAAAATAATCAGAAAATAAATAAATTAAGGGCAATATAATACGTAGAGTTAATGCTTGTTGTTATGTGTTACGTGTTATGTGTTACGTGAACAATGATTAATAAAACATTTATCCAAAAGTTAAAAGAGGAGCATGATGAGAAAAATAATGAGCGAAGGCAGATAATTAGTTTATCAAACGTGATTTTACATGACTCTAAGCGAGTGATTTTTTCACTGCACCGCGGTGACAATAAAAAAGCTGATGAAAGCCTTAAGGAAATAGAAAAAGTATTAATAAAATTGGACAAGAAGTTTGGCCATCAGCGAATCAACCAGGAAGGTTCATATCGGGCGGCTGTGGAAGAATATGTTGAGGCCAAGACTTTTTTCTTAGTAATTAACGGTAAAAAAATTGAAAAATTTAAAAACATTAAGATAAATTTTGACGGTTATTTGGGTGGATTATGTGATTTAACCGGTGAATTGGTTCGTCGCGCTATTAACGAAGCCTCTCAAGGCAATAACTCGGAAGTTAAAAAAGTAAAAAATATAATCAACGAAATAATGGCCAGTTTGGTTGAATTTGATATGACCGGATATCTTCGGACCAAGTATGATCA
>JAGLNE010000022.1 GCA_023139655.1 Candidatus Parcubacteria bacterium | reverse complement strand
TCCAATTATAATAATTATTTATTCTGGCCTTAACTTCTTTGTTTAGTTTTTCCCTACTCTTCTCAAAATAACTATCAAGAAACATCTTCTTTAATTTATCAGCATACTCTAGATCTTTTATTTTTCTCATCACCATAAATTCCAGCTGCTGGAGGAAACTGCCCAAATCCCGGGCAAAATCCGAAAGGCAAATATCCGTAAAATCTATTACCGCGATCTTTTTATTCCCCATCTTAATTACATTTTCCGGGTGCGCGTCGCCGTGCACCAGCCATTGTTTGTCTGACCCACACAAAAAATCTTTTTCCTTTTTAACTAAAATATCATATATCTGTTGATAACGACTATAGTACTCCGGGTGTTTATCCTGAATGCGTGATAAAATATGTTCTACCCCCGGAACCACGGTTTCGATCCGGCTATTCATTTTATTAAAATTGCGGGCCTTACGCGCATCCAAGCCATGCAGTTTAGCAAGCCACTCAGCCGCCTTAGGGACAATTATTTCTACAATGGAAAGATTCTTGGTGCGGATAAACTCGTATAAATTATGCCCTTCTACGCCGCGATAAAAAGTGGCTTTAAAATAATTAGAGTAAAACAAAGGATGGGGAATAGTAAAATATCCCCGGCCAAATCCGCTATCCCAAAGGAATTTTAAACTGTCATAGACATTTTTTCTGGGTTCATCACTATGGGCCGAGCAAAAAATCGGTAAAGTTTTTGTTTTACCATCTTTGGTAAGAAACTTTGTTCGATATTCAGTCACAACATGATAGGTGTCGCCTTCCCAAATATTATCTTTATACGCCTGAATAGTAAAACTACGCACACTACTAAAATCCGGGTACCGAGGCAGTACCTTTTTCTCTAAGATTTTTAAGACAAACTCTTTGTCAAATAATTTATATGCTCTATTCATAAGATACGAATGACGCGAATTAGATACGAATGACGCGAATAATGATTCGCGATATTCGCATACATTCGCGTATTGGTGTTATGTTTTCTTCCAGTAATAAGTCCAATGCCGTTCCCAGATCATTTTTTTTATCCCAATCCATTGCTTTTCCGCTTTCATTTTTACTTCTCTGGTTTCTTCTTTCTCTAACGCCCTAACCGAGCGGACCAATTCGTTAACGCCGCGCTCGATCTCGTCCGGACTCCAGGAAATCGGGCCAAAGAGCCGGAAGTCCTTAGCGCTCGCCCACCAAAAGGTACAGCTGGCCAAACCCCGGACCAAGTGCCAGCGCGCCCAATTATAATTCGGGTCATCATGATGGTCTTCAATAGTATTATAAGCCAAACGGGCCAAATCCCAAAGTTTTTTCTGCACGACATTGGTTTTCTCCTGCCATAGATTAAAAGGCTCTTTTTTCTTAAATTCTTCCTCAGTCGTGGCCCAGGAATGGGCTACCGGCTTAATGGGCGTATAATCACTCTTGGATTTAACAAACTCGGAAATTGTTTTGGTGTTAAAATTCTTCTGCTTTAACAAATTTTCAAAAACCGCCGTATGGTCAATATGCCGCAGGCCGTAGAGCTCGCCGTCAGTAGCGGTAATAACCGGGGTATTGGAAATTAATTTCTTTTTAAGCAATTTTACAATTGTTTCCGGAACATAGGAATTAGACAGCTTGCGGGAACGAATCACCACTTTCAGGCCTGAATTTTTATCCAAATAAACTCTGTCAAAATCCGCTTCGCCCGCCTTACCGGTAACCGCAATTTCGTCCATAAGCAGCCACTTATAGCCTAGCTCAACCACCAGCTTGGCCGCACCGGGCGAATAAGCCAACTCCGGGAAGAAAAAACCGCGTGGCTTAAACGAGGCGCCAAAATGCTTTTTTAAAATTGCCTCATTTTCTTTAATTTGCTTGATAATTTCTTTCTCTGGAACCAAGGGAAGTAACGGGTGATAAGCGGCAGTCCCAGTCAAATCAATTTGCCCTTTTTTAACAAGCTTATTAATTCGTTTAATCAAATCCTGATAACCCATCTCCTCCCAACGTAAAAATAAACAACCGCTGATATTAATAGTAAATTTAATATGTTCATTAACTTCCAAGGCCCGAACAATCCTCGCGTAACTCATGTCAGTAGCCTCTTTTATAACATGGGCGTCGGTATTAACCGGCTGATAGATATGCAAAAAATTGATCCAGGTTAATTTATTTTCTGTTTTTTCCATTTTTTTTATGATTATTACCGTTAAAATTAATAACTTTCCTAAATAGCGTTATATATTTTTTGGCCGGAATTTCCCAGCTGTTTGATTTCAACATCGCCCTTTTCACCAGCTTATTCCAACTTCTTTTATATTTGTATGTTTCTAAGGCACGAACGATCGCGGCGTAAAGAGACATATTATTATATCGATTAAAAGAAAAGCCGGTGCCTTTTTGCGTGCCAGGATCAAAATTATCAACCGTATCATGAAGTCCGCCGACTCTTCTAATAATGGGGATGCAGCCATAGCGCATCGCTTTCATTTGGTTTATCCCACACGGCTCCTGATGCGACGGCAAAAGAAAAAAATCAGAGCCGGCAAAACATTGATTTTCATATTTTTGATTTTTTTCGTGCGATGGTATAACCACGATT
>JAGLNE010000021.1 GCA_023139655.1 Candidatus Parcubacteria bacterium | reverse complement strand
CCGGCGCCGAGAAAAATCAACTGCAAGTCATGGTGCGCCAGCTGCTCCAAAATTTCAACAATTAAACTAAAACCTTTTTGAAAGGTGATGCGTGAAGTTGTACAAATTAATGGCGTATCCGCGCTTACCTTTAGACCAAATTTTTTCTGGATGTATTTTTTATTCTCCTGCTTCTTTTTCCGGAAATTTTTAAAATTATATTGACGATACAAGCTTTTATCATCAGCCGGATTAAAAAGCTTGGATTCAATCCCATTCACAATCCCAAAAACCCTTTCTTGACGGTTTTGTAAAATACGATGCAAATCCTGTCCAAAATGCTTGGTCATAATCTCTTTGCTGTATTGCTCACTGTTGGCATTAATGGCGTCTGCAGACAGAATCGCCCGTTTGGCAAAATTAATATATTCAAGTTTAGGATCCTTCAAATGCGGGAGTCTGCCCCGGCCAAAATCTTTTTTTGCCGGCGGTACTTCCCACCAATTCTTACCAAATTGAAAAATCAAATTATGAATCATAAAAACCGATTTTGCGTTTTTAAGGGTCTTGGAATACCGAAAATCGGTACGCAAATAAAACGGGATCAAACCGGTCTGCCAGTCGTGGCAATGCACTATATCGGCCTTATATTTTAATAATGAAATCAATTTTAATGCGGCAACGTTAAAAACTAAAAATCGAGCATTTTCATGGCTCGACATATACAATGATTTACGCTTGGAAAAATACTTTGTGTTCTCAATAAAATAAACCGGCAAATCTTTCTTTAAATAACCTTTCCAATAATTTATCTTTACCACGTCTTTGGAGTTCAAAAATACTTCCACATCCTCATGTATTAATTTTAAATTATGTTTCTTCTTGCTGACAACTTTACCGTACAACGGCGTAATACAAATGATATCATGCCCCAAACGCTTGATTGCCTTGGGTAAACTACTGGCAACATCGGCCAAGCCGCCCGACTTTGAAAAAGGGGCAATTTCAGAAGAAATAGATACAATTTTTAACCTTTTAGTCATGGATTAAAGCTTCTAAAACATTTTATAGATAATCTAAATTAACTACAAATTAAACCTTTTTAACGCTGATTTTACGCGGATAGCTACGCAGATTTAACGCTGATAACAAAGATGTGTTATGTATTGCGTGTTCCATATTATGTGCTATGTGTTATGTGCTGCGTGCTGAATTCGCGCTACATATTGCCACGGCCAATGCGTCAGCGGCATCATCCGGTTTGGGTACAATATCTAGATTTAAAATCAATTTAACCATTTTCTGCACCTGTAATTTGCTTGCCTGACCATAAGTTGATACTGCCTGTTTTATTTGCAAGGGTGTAAATTCCGCAACTAGTAAATTATTCTGTTGAATAACATAGAGAATGACCCCGCGGGCCTGCCCGACCGTTAAAGCGGTTTTCACGTTCTTGCAAAAAAATAATTGCTCTACTCCGACAATCTTTGGCTGATACTTTTTTATTATAATATCTAATTCCTTACCCAATATCACCAAGCGCTCTGGCAAATCCAACTTGGACGAAGTTTTAATCGTCCCATAATCCAAACAGCGCGAATTACCGTCCTTATTCTTTTCTATAACCCCAAAACCGGTATCAGCGATCCCGGGGTCAATACCTAATATCACACAACACATAACACACAGCGCATAACAATTTATCTAAATGTGCTATGTGTTGTATGTTATATGTTACGTGCTACGTGCTATGTGTTCCATGCTATGTGCTATGTGTTATGTGCTACACGTTCACGTTAGAGTAAAAATCAGAAACATCCTCATTATCCTCCAGCTCTTCTATAAATTTCTCATACTTTTCCCTATCGCCCTCACCTAGCTTTAATTCTTCCTTGGCAACGTATTCAACCTCAGCTGATTCGGTTTTAATATCTTTATCGTCAAAATATTTTTTTACGGACTGCAAATCCTCAATACTAGTGATAATTGTAACACCATCTTCTTCTTTTTGAATATCGTCCGCCCCAACGTCAATTAATTCAAGCTCAATATCATCAATACTCACATTCTTAATTCTTAATTCTTCATTCATAATTCTAATTACCCCTTTTTGTACGAAATTCCACATTACCGCGCCCAAAGATCCGCCGTATTTAGTAAATGAATGGCGAATAGTAGCTGCACTCCGGTTTTTATTATCAGTTAAGGATCTAACGACAAACTGAGACTTAGCCGGACCAAAACCTTCATACATCAGTTCTTCAATTTGGCCACCAGCAAGCTCGCCCGTACCCCGTTTGATTGCCTTCTCAATATTATCCTTGGGCATATTGGCCGCCTTAGCCTTGTCCATGGCCATGCGTAGGCTAAAGTTAGTTTCCATGTCTCCGCCCTTTTCTTTGGCAGCTACAGTGATCATCTTCCCAAGCTTGGTAAAAATTGCGCCCCGCTTAGCGTCTTTTGCCCCCTTTGCTCTTTTGATTGTCGCCCACTTAGAATGTCCGGACATTACTAGATAGCAGATAACAGATAGCAAAAAAAACAGAAAAAATATTCATCTATCAGCTTATATCCGCCTTAATACTTAATTAATTTTCTAAGATTAAAAAACAGGCAACATAACTTTATTTCTGTTTTCTATTGTCTGTTTTCTGTTTACTAAATTACCATAAATTGATTTAAAAATCAAGTTGAATTATAATAAATATATACTCACTAACAATAACAATATGAATCTTGATGACCAAAAACTCTTTAAAAAATTGGATCCGCATTTTGTGGGTAAATCAATAGAATACTTGCCGGACCAAATGCGGCAAGTGCTTACAGAGTCTCGCCTGGTAAAAATCCCGCGTGAGTACAGTCAGGTTACGCAGGTCGTTGTCTGCGGCATGGGCGGCTCTAACCTGGGTACGCACTTTACCCGTTCTGCTTGGTCCGATCAAATCAAAGTGCCAATCACGATTATTCCTGATTATCATCTCCCGGCCCACGTTAATAAGAACACCTTGGTTTTGCTTTCATCTTACTCAGGTACTACCGAAGAGGTTCTGGCAGCTGCCAAGGAAGCTGTAAAGAAAAAGGCTTGTCTTGCGGCCATTACGGAAAACAGCCCAAAAAGTAAATTGATGAAACTAATGCTTAAAGACAATATCCCCGGATATATTTTTAAGCCCGAATATAATCCTTCCGGCCAACCCCGCCTGGGTCTGGGCTATTCCATTTTTGGCCAAGCGGTGATACTGGCTAAGGCTGGACTGTTCAAAATCAAAGTTGATGAAATTGAAGCGATAATAAACAAACTTGAACTCCTTACTAGAAAACTACGTCCCAATGTACCAACCAAGAATAACCAAGCTAAAAAGCTAGCATTATTAATAAACAAAAAAACGCCAATTCTAATTAGCGCCGAACACCTTAAAGGAAACACTCACATAATCCGCAATCAAATAAACGAAAGCTCTAAAAATTTTGCCACTTATCTGGAGCTCTCAGACATGAACCACTACACTATGGAAGGCCTTAAATACCCGGTAAGTAATAAAAAGAATCTAGTTGCGGTTTTCTTTGATTCCCTTCTCTATGATAAGCGCATCCAAAAACGTAGCCAGCTAACCAAGCAAGTAATTAAAAAGAATAAAATACCAGTGGTCAGCCATCAGCTAAAAGCTAAAGATAAATTAACCCAGGCCTTTGAGCTTTTACAACTCGGTGCCTGGCTTAGTTATTATATGGGCATTCTTAACCAAGTTGACCCGGTCAAAATCCCTTATGTGGATTGGTTTAAGGAGCAGCTGAAAAAATAAATATTTTTAAATAAAAGAAAGGGCATTCCATCTCCATTTGGAATGCCCTTTGTATTTTGATAAATTCAATTAAACGAACAAAGACGTTACTGAATCGCCTTTATAACTTCGGATAATGGCTTCTCCAAACATCTCGGCGATAGACTGTACTTTAATTTTTTTACAAGCCATGGCTTTTTTACTCAAGGGGATTGAATCCGTAACCGCTAGAGTTTTAAACTTTGAATCATCAATTTTATCCACTGCTGTGCCGGATAAAACCGCATGAGCACAACAGGAATGAACTTCTATAGCGCCATTTTTGATAATAGCGTCAGCCGCTTCTATCAATGTCCCGGCAGTATCCACCATATCATCTAAAATAATTGCAATTTTCCCTGCAACACTTCCAATAACTGCCATAGCCCTGGCTTGATTTGGCGCGTCTCTCCGCTTGTCCACTACAGCCAAATCTGCTTGGAGCCTTTTGGCAAAGGCTCTGGCTCTTTCCGCTCCGCCCGCATCAGGTGAAACAATTACTAAATTATTACCAAATTTTTTTCTAATTTGCTCAATCTGAACCAAGGAAGCATAAAGATTATCAACCGGAATATTAAAAAACCCCTGAATCTGGCCGGCATGCAAATCCATAGTGATTATCCTGTTTGCTCCAGCAACCTCCAACATATCTGCAACAAGTTTCGCGCTAATTGGAACACGGGGGGCCACCTTTTTGTCCTGCCGGGCATAGCCATAATACGGTATTACGGCCGTAATTCTACCAGCCGAGGAACGCTTAAATGCATCTAACATTAAAAGTAGTTCAACCAGATTATTATTTACCGGTTTACAGGTTGGCTGAACAATAAACACATCTTTAGAGCGAACGTTCTCATCGATTTCAATTTGAATCTCGCCGTCGCTAAATGTTTTAACTTTAGCTTCACCAACCGGCACACCTAAATAGTCACAAATCTTTTTTGCGAGCAGTGGATTAGAGTTTCCAGAAAACACTACAAAACCATTGGTATCTACCATCATTTCCCCCTTTCAAATTGTTAATGCTACATTTTAGTTTTTATTTTCTATCTATTCTTTTTTTACCATATAAGTATTATTTAGTCTATAGCCAAGCTTACGATAATAGCCACGCACGCCAATGCCGGAAATAATTGTTATTTTCTGGTATCCTGTTTTTTTAGCTATTTGCTCTGCTTCTTTTAATAGCTTCTTCCCTAGTCCGACATGCTGAACTCGTTTATTACCGCCAACTGACACTAATTCTCCATACACATGCAATTCCCGAATTATTGCGCCTTTAAAAAGGGAACTAAGTTCCGAAGCTTCGGAACTTAGTTCCCTTTTGGCTTCAATTAATCTTAACCGACAAAAACCATAAAGCGTTTTCCCATCCTTTGATTCATAAGAAATAAAATACTCTTTACCGCCCGAAGCCTGATATTTAATAATTCGTAATTCGTAATTCGTAATTCGTAATTGTTTTTCCCGCGCTTCCCTGCATCGTATACAATTACATTTAACGCCCTTATCCTTAAGCACTTGCCGTAAATTTGTTATTTTGTTACCGGCGATAATTGAAACTCCGGGTATATCACGGATCAAACGGATTATCCGCACATACTTAGGCACAGCTGCCTTACATTTTATTATCAAACTTTCTAACTGCTTAGCTGAATACGGCTTATACTTGCCGCTCTTCCACCAGCGGTAAAGCAAACTACCCTTAGTAACCACAGTGGGATAAAACTTGATCTGATCCGGTTGGAAACGCTCGTCCGTAAATAACTGTTTAAACATTTTAATATCTTTAGCCGGGGTTGAGCCGGGCAAACCAGGCATAATATGATAAGTTACTTTAAAACCATAATTCTTTAATAATTTAGTCGCGTCCGCAACTTCTTTAACCCCATGCCCGCGTTTATTAATCTTTAAAATCTTATCATCAATCGCCTGCACCCCGATCTCCACCCGAGTACAACCAAGCTCTCGCATTTCAATTAACTCTTTATCATCTATATAATCCGGCCGCGTTTCCAAAGTAAGACCAATAATCCTATACTTCGCCTTCTCATTCCGCTTCTGCTCACTTTTCAATGTCATCCTGAGCGAAGCGAAGGATCCCGTCTTAACTTGACCATTTCTGATTCCACGAGATTCTTCGGCCTTCGGCCTCAGAATGACAGCTTTATAATCATTCGCTCCCTTAAACAAATTCGCTATGTACCAATACTTATACCTACGCGGCAAATAAGACCAAGTTCCGCCAATCACAATTAATTCTATCTTGGTTGGTTCATGCCCGTTGGCGACTAAGGCTCGCAAGCGATCCTGCACCTGAATATATGGATTGTATTTACAGCGAATCGCCCGCATCACCGCCGGTTCGTTTGATAGATAGCTCTGCGGTACGTCCTTTTCGGTTGGGCAATAAATACACTTACCCGGGCAGGGATACGGCTTGGTCAGGACCGCTACTGGCGCGATCCCGGATAACGTCCGTACCGCGCGCTTGCGGATCAATCTTTCAAAATCAGCTGATCGCTTTACCTTGCCTTGCTTGATCAGCTTATTATAAATTCTAATCATTTCTGAGTTATCCATTATGCCAACACTAAATTGTTTAGCGATTTTCCGTTTTTCCCGCATCAAATCCTCCCGACTTTTAATCGATTTTTTTAATAATTCTTGAATTGCTTTATACTTTATTTTTATCATAAATTATTTATAATACTCTGTTTACTATTTACTGCTTACTAATAAATTGATACTATTATTATACCATTACTAATCTTACCGGTCTTACTATTTTATAACTTATATATCACTTGTTTAATAAGTACAAACATTGGTTAATATTATTTATTTTTGAAGCGAGGCTGTCTGAGCGAAGCGAGTTCCGCAGCGAAAAAATAAATAATATTAGCCAATGTGATCGTGATTATTATTCAAACGTGTAAATCCTATTTACTAGTTTTACTATAAACATATGAAAAAAACAAGTCTATTAATTATGCTCGCTTTTCTTTTATTAATTCTACCTTCCACTGTTTTGGCCTTTTCGGTTAATACCAATAATACAGTGTTTATCGGGGAAAATGATGTTATTGAAGGCAATCTCTATGCCGCCGGGCAATCAATAACTGTTGATGGCCATGTAAAAGGCGATATATTTTGTGCCGGGCGCACTGTTATTGTTAACGGCCTGGTTGACGGTGATGTAATTTGTGTTGCTGAGGCTATAGTTATTAACGGCGAAGTAGGCGGTTCGGTTCGAGTGGCCGGCAACGCGGTTAGTATTAATTCAAATGTTGCCAGAAATGTACAAGCCGTAGGCGCGTCAGTTACTTTAAGCTCAGAGGCAAACGTAGGCTGGGACATGTTTTTGGCTGGCGTGTTTGGAGAAATTCATGGAAAAGTTAACGGCGATCTTCATGGCGTTGTTGAGCAATTAATTATTAACGGTGAAATCGGCAAAGATGTCCGCGTAAGGCTTTGCAAAGAATGCCATGACACAAAAACCATGCCCCTGGTTGTAAACAAAGACGCTGTTATTCATGGTAATCTATACTACACTTCCAGTAAAGCCGGGAGTATAAAAGAGGGAGCTACTATTAACGGCGAGACCGGATTTAGCTTTTCTGATAAAAAACATAAAAAACATACTGCTTTTGCCAGCGCCTGGGAGATTCTTTTTTCTGTTTTTTCCAGCCTGCTGATTGGTTTGGTTTTGATTAGTTTTTGGCGAAAAGAAATTAAAGACCTTACCAATAAAATGCTTGCCAAAAAGGGCGCGTCAATCGGCTGGGGCGCGATCGTAATGTTCTTAACCCCGATCATTGCCCTGATCCTATTATTTACTTTGATCGGCATACCTTTGGCCGCTATTTTGATCGGTGTTTGGCTGATCGCTATTTGTATCAGTAAAATTTTGGTGGGTATTTTGATCGGCCGGTCTATGCTGGAAAAATTCTATCAAAGTAAAAAAGATTCTCTGATTATTGCCATGATCATCGGTGTCACAATCCTCTGCCTGCTTTCTACGATCCCGTTTATCGGCTGGATCATTTGCCTAACCGCCATATGGTGGGGCCTGGGCGGAATATATTTTCACTTTAAAAAATGTGATGATAAAAATGATTAAAAATAAATAACTTACTATGAAAATAGATAAAACAATTTTTAGAAGATATGATATTCGCGGGAAATATCCCAAAAAATTTAATGAAGAAGCTGCTTACAATATTGCTCTGGGTTTTGCCAATCTGTTTCCGGAAATAAAACGTATCGTTGTCGGAGGAGACACAAGAAAGAGCACTCCATCGCTTGTCCAAGCTGTAATTAATGGACTTATTGATGGTGGTAAAGAAGTTATTGATGTTGGTATAGTAATAACCCCAGTGGTTTATTTTGCTGTTTGTCATTATAATTTTGACGCGGGGATTGTTGTCACAGCATCTCATCTGGGAGGCGAATTTAACGGAATTAAAATGGTTTTAAAAAACGCTACCCCGACCTTACCTGAAGATTACGATAAAATTAAAAATTTAATCATTAACAACCAATTACTTAAAACAAAAAGTCAAAATTCAGCAATCAAAAAAATAGATGCTGAAAAAGATTATATAAAATATATTACAAGTAAAATAAACATAAGAAAACCGCTTAAACTTATTATAGATTCAGGCAATGGCACGGCTCGTCTGCTCCCGGAAAAAATATTTAAATTATTAGGCTGTGAGGTGAATACTATATATTCCGAGCCGGACGATTCGTTCCCTAATCATATCGCTGATCCATACCATAAAGAAAATATGGAGGATTTAAAAAAAGAAGTGTTGAAAAAGAAGGCTAATTTAGGTATCGCCTATGACGGCGATGGCGATCGTGCGGGTTTTATAGATAATAAAGGAAATATAATAAACGGTGATGATTTGCTAATGATTTTTACTAAAGACACGTTTGATAAAAAATTAGGACCAATAGTTGTGGATGCTAGAGCGTCTATGGCGTTAATTGAGGAAGTAGAAAAACATAAACAAACAATTGAATTAACAGTTGGTTATCACGCGGCCGTGTTATCTAAAATAATTAAAAACAATGCGGTTTTTGGCGGCGAAACTACCTGCCATTTTTATTTTCCGCTAGAATACTATTTAACAGACGATGCTTTGTTTGCTTCTTTAAAACTGGTTCAAATCGCTTCTGAAAAAAAAGATTTTATTGCTTTTTTAAATTCTTTGCCAAAATATTGCGTGGGGGAAGAAATTTTTATAGAATTTCCTGATACAAAAAAATATCAGGTGGTTGATAATTTTACTAAAATAGCAAAAGAGAAAGGACTTGACGTTAATGATGTTGATGGCTCAAGAATAAATTTTAAAAACGGCTGGGGAATTGTTCGCCCGTCAAACACTTCCGCTTTTATAAAAGTTAAATTTGAAGGTAAAACAAAAAATGATCTTTTGGACATAACCCGCAAGATGATAAATTTAATGGATGGGTCAGGGATTGTAATGCCTGCAAACCAAAGAAAAAAAATTGGATTATAAAAATATGGAAAAACCTAAATTTTTACATAACAAAGCGAGACAAACGCATGACTCAGAAATTACTGAAAAAATGACAGAAACCGAAATAAAACATAAGCTTTATGATGCGCTGGATAAAACAATATTTAAACAGCTAAATGAAAGATCGCCCAAATTACAACCAAAAGAAAGGCAAATTAAGAAATTAGAGCTACCCATACAACACCATAGTAAAATCCAATTAGGCGTAATTCATGAGTCGGTTGAATCAGTTGGGTATTATGACAAAGTTCGTGAATCAAAGTACAGAAATGGCGCAAGCGAACAAAAAGAAAAAAGTGATACTTGGCTATTAGTTGACTTTGATGATGTTATATTTCAAGCAACAGCTTATAAAAATAATATTCGTACTCAAATTCGTAATATACTAGAGATAAGCAATGGAAAATTTGAAAAAATATATAACACCTCAAAAATTAAAAATGAATCAAAGAATAAAATGTTTCAGTTTGATGTTTTTATTAATAAATTAATTGAAATTAATCCTGATAAAGAGAAAGAAATAAATAGCGCTTTATCAAACATAAACTTAGAACAATATGTTGATAAGGCAATTTGTCGGGCATTACTAGCAATGCGCACGCTTTATACTGGTTCGCCAAGAATTACTATTTTGACTTCTGGTGAATTAAATTTTCAAAAGATGAAAGTTGATGGTTCTGGTGTTGATGAGTATGTTGATGATATTATTTATACAGACAGATCAAAAAAAGAAGTAGTGGAAGCAGGATTAAAAGAATGGTACCCTGACTCACAACCATTTATAATTACTATTGATGATAGCGCTAGACACGTTGATGATTACAATGACTTAAATACAAAGCGACGATTTGCTAATATTCATTATAATAATCCGCAGGCTAGCCGATATAATAAATTTCCTAAAACAGATACAGCGATAAAACATGAGGGCGGACAGGAAAATTATCCAGCCATAGATATGTTTAAAGCTGTAAAAATAGCAAAAAGTCAATATGCCCAAGAAGACAGAGAAAAAGTTTTTAAAATTTTAGAAAATCCAGCTAGATATGATAACTATCTGGACCAATGGGGCGGTTTTCGAAAGGATATGAATATCAGTTATAGTATTAATGGAAATACAGTAACAAGAAATTACAAACAAGCATATCGTCAATTTGAAACAGATAATGGTCGTGACAAAAAAATACCGACCTCAAGTCAAAAATTTAAAATATTACAAGACGGAATATTAGACAAGAAGGACGTTCAAGATACAGAAATTGATATAAATGAATACATAAAAGATACTTATGAGAATTAAAAATAATTAAAAAATATAATTTTTCTATATTTTAATTTTAAAAATATGCAACCAATAAATTATCTAACAAAAAAGGTTTTAACTAATATTAAGCTTATTATTTTTGATGTTGACGGGGTTTTAGTCCCTCGCGGAACTAAAATAGAACAAAAAGACAATTGGACAACCTTTGAAACAAAAAGAATCGCTAAAAAACAAATTGAACAAATAAAAAAATTGCACGAGCTCGGTCTTCTTATAAATATAAGCTCGGGAAGGGGACTTTATATGCTACAAGATATGTTTAGGGAAATATTGCCCTTTACTAGTCTGACTTATGAAAACGGCAGCGTTACCTGGTTTGACGGAAATTTAATTCAGCACACCAATAGTTATAAATATTTGCGCGAGATATTTCCTAAGCTGCAAAAAGTTTCAAGTAAACATATAAAAGGTTTTGAACCTAAAGAATTTATAATTACGATACATTGCCATGGACAAGTGCGCCAGATTGAAGATATAGTCAGCGAATATGATAATCTTTATACTGTATGGAACGGCGAAGCTTATGACATAGGCGTAAAAAACATCCAATCCAAAGGTTATGGTTTAACGGCCTTTATTAAGCATCTTAAATTAAAAAAAGAAAATGTACTTGCTATTGGCGATAATCATAACGACAAAGAGCTAATTGAGTGCGCGGGCGTTAAAATTACCGCTGACAAAGACAGACTAAAAGGCGATTTTTATGTTCCGCTTGAGGGTGAATTATTACCGGCGGATTTATTAATGAAACAAATAATCAAAGAATTAACTAAATAATTAAATAACATAATGAGCAAAAATCTAGAATTTATTATTAAACTATGTAAAAAATCAGGTAAAAAAATACTGAAAAATATAAATAAGGCTAAATCTATTAAAAGTCAAGGCATACGTGATATTACAACTAATTTAGACCTAGAATCAGAAAGAATAATAACTTCTGCTATACAAAAAAAATTCCCTAGCCATAATATTATGCGCGAGGAGGAAGGTGATATCAATAATCAATCAAGTTACTCGTGGACAATTGACCCTCTTGACGGCACAAAATATTTTTACAAAGGAATTAAATTCTTTTCTGTGTCAATCGCTTTATGGAAAAATAACGAACCAACTATAGGCGTAGTTTATAATCCATGCACAAACGATTGCTATTGGGCTGAAAAAAATAAAGGGGCATTTTTAAATGGCAAAAAATTACAAGTCTCCAAAATCAAAAATATTTCAGAAGCAATAATTTATCTTGATTTTCAGTCTAAAAAACATGCAAAAATTCAGGAGGAAATTCTTGAAAAAAGATTATTAAAAATTTATAAAAATTTTTATCGTTTCAGAACTTTTGGCTGCGGCAGTCTGGCTTTATGTTTTTTGGCTCAAGGTTATTTTGACGCGTATTTTGATATAAATGGCAGCCAGCCAATTATTGATTCTGGCGGAGGAATGATAATTGCTAAAGAGGCAGGGGCAAAAATTACTGACTTGAATGGAAAATATCCAGGTATGAACGCTAATCATATGGTAATCACTAATGGTAAAATCCATGATCAAGTTTTAAAGATATTAAAATAAAACAAATAAAAAAACCGCCTTAATTTGTTAAGGCGGTTTTATATTTGAATTTTATATTTAATTTAATCCAATTCTTTCTTTCACTTTCTGCAATGTCTTTTTTGCTATCGGTTGCGCCCTTTTTGCCCCATCATCAAGAATTTTCCGCACATCATTATCATCTATCTTATTATATTTAGTCTGGAACGCAGTTAAAAATAATTTAACTTCCTCAGCCACAGCCTTTTTAAAGTCGCCATAACCCTTACCCGCAAATTCTTTCTCCAAGACTTTAATTTCTTTACCGCTAAGTAAGTGGTGCATGGTCAAAAGATTAGAAATGCCAGGTTTATTTTTATAATCAAGCTTCACAGTTGAGTCTGAATCCGTGGTCGCGCGCATTATTTTCTTAGCCGCCTTTTCCGGACTATCTAAAAGCTCTATCCGGCTGTTTGCGCTCTCGGCGCTCTTGCTCATTTTCTTGGTTGGATCATCCAGCGCCATAATACGCGCCCCAGATTTTAAAATCTTAGCTTTAGGTACAATAAACGTTTCTTTATGTTGGTGGTTAAAACGCTTAGCCAATTCGCGGGCCAGCTCCACGTGTTGAAGCTGGTCATCACCAACCGGCACCACCTCTGTGTCGTAGAGCAAAATATCAGCCGCCATCAAAACCGGGTAGTCAAACAAACCCACGCTTACATTTTCAACTTCACCTTCAGACTTGTCTTTAAACTGAGTCATTTTTCTTAAATCCGACATCCTAGCAACAGTATTAAAAATCCAACTAAGCTCGGCATGAGCTGAAACTTCCGACTGCTGAAAAATAATGGATTTATCAGGATCAATTCCGGCCGCGAGAAAAAGCCGAGCTACTTCAATTATTCTTTTCCTAAGACTCTCCGGCTCCTGCGGCACGGTAATGGCGTGCAAATCAACTACGCAAAAAACACAGTCATATTCGTCTTGCAAGGCAACAAACTGCCGTATAGCTCCCAGGTAATTGCCAATGTGTAAATTGCCCGAGGGTTGCACCCCAGAGAATATTTTAGGTTTGTCTGTTTTATTAACCATATATCTATGTTTAATTGTTATTTTCCGCGGATTATACGCTGATTTCTACGCAAATTTAACGCGGATTCATGCTTAATCTTATATTCTTATTGTAAGCTATTAAACTATAATTCGCAAGAAAAAGGGTTGGTGGTGCTTAGGGTATATTTTATCTAAGCACCACCGATTTTGAGGGTTTTACCAAAGACGGGCATGTGGTTTGTTCTCGGGTTCAACAATTTGCCTCCAAATTTGCTCCGCCTTTTTTGCATGAATTACTTTTGATTCATTAGTCCTGTGAACTTCCGAGCCTAAACTATGGCTTTCTTCGGTTAATTCTTCATCTCTAAAACTAAAAAAATCTGGGTCGCCAAACATCTTGTCGCCTGAACCTATATTCCTTAAATTTTCATTTACCATTTTTGTCTCCTCCTTTTTAAAGAACATTTACATTTTTAATTCGCATGTGCCCCATTTTTACCCCTCGTAGCTTTAGCGTAGTGGGGCGTAGTGGGGCTCGCCGAAGGCGATAACAAAAAAAACCCTCATCTTTTTTTCCAATATGAAAACATATTCGAAAAAAGGACGAGGGTATCCCCGCGGTACCACCTTTTTTGCCCTAATAAATTTACTAACGAATTTTGATAAACATTAAAAAAATCCGCCAGCAAAACGGATTAGAACCACTTCCCTGACTCTATTCTCATCTTGAGAGATATCAGTTACCCTATGGTTACGGAGGGAGCCGGATCTTCACTTATGCAAAGATCTCCCTGCCCCGGTTTACCGGGGCGAAGCATGCCCAACCTCCCG
This sequence comes from Candidatus Parcubacteria bacterium, assembly GCA_023139655.1. Taxonomy (GTDB): domain Bacteria; phylum Patescibacteriota; class Patescibacteriia; order Patescibacteriales; family UBA12075; genus JAGLNE01. The sequence goes on along the minus strand of JAGLNE010000021.1, from coordinate 2,864 downwards.
AAATATCGAGAGACATACTTCAATGGATTTATAATTGTTTATGTACCTTTAAATATTTTATCAGATATTTACTTTTTGTCAAATTTGGGCAAAAGGAAAGGGGCGAAATACAAAAATTTTGTTTTTGTTTTTTTGCCCCTTAACACGAAAAACAGTTCTCTTCACTTAAAATCAAAATTTCTTGTTTTGGAGTTTTCTTGAAATCCCCGGCCGGATTTCCGTGCATATCATATTCTTTATTTGTCGTCATATAGCAGACGACTCTACCTTCTGCGTTTCTATCATCTATTCCGTCTTCATTTACCAAGAATTCATCAGTCATTTGAGACCCCCTTTCGTGTTTTTTTGTATAATTTGTATTTGTTAAGCTAACTATAGCACATATCCACAAATAAATCAACATTTTATCCACATTTTATTAAATTTCATTTAAAATTAGCTAAAAATTTACGCCCGCGGTTGACAATAACTCATAAAAATGCTATTATTTAATAATCAAAAATTTACCAAAAATAAAAAACTAAACCAAAATCAAAAAAATTTATTGGAGGAAAAAATGAAAAAACGTATCGCTCTTTTTATTATCGGCATGTTATGTTTATTTTCAACCATTATTGTTTGGGAAGGTGCTTCCAGCTTTACATTTTTCGGCGGATTGATAATTTGTTCCATCGCATTAATGCTAATGTTTCGAGAACAAAACAAAAATGAAGCTGAATACTCACCGGTTTATCCCATCCTAACACTTGGCGATAAACAACCACCTGCCAGAAGAAACAAGAAAAAAATAGATTGGAAAAAAATATTTTATAAATTCCTTCCTGCCATATTTATTATAATACTGCTCGTATTCCTATTTTTTTTCTTTATTCAGCCTACAATCAAACCAGGCACCTCAATTTTTATGCCAGCCGCCGGGGTTGGCATCTTAGTCGTCATAATGTTCGGCCTATGCTATAAAAGGCCGATAAAAAACTAATGTAACGTTTCATAAGCCGGTGATTATGCTTTTGCAGATTACCGGCTTTTCTTTTTTGTTTTAATGTTCATTGTTCCTTGTTCTATGTTCCTTGCTCTATGTTCCCCTGCCTCTCATTTGACTATTACCCAATATTAAGGCAAAATTAACTTATAAATTATAAATTATAAATTTTCATGTTTAACTTCCTCCACAGTTTCACTCCCGACCCGGTTCTAATAATGGTCGGTCCTCTTACCATCTACTGGTACGGGCTATTTATTGTATCCGGCATTCTGGCTGCCACTTTAGTCTCGTTTAAACTATCCAGCAAATATAATATTAAAAAAGACACAATCATTGATTTGGCTTTTTGGCTAATTATTGCCGGCCTAATCGGCACCAGAGTGTATCATGTTTTACTGGAACTGCCCTTTTATCTTGATAATCCCTTGGATATTTTCAAAATCTGGCAAGGCGGTCTGGCAATTCATGGCGGCATTATTGCCGGGCTAGTTACCATCTGGTGGTTTAGCTGGAAACAAAACATTAATTTTTGGCTTTTAACCGCCATTATCGTGCCTGGTGTTGCTTTAGCTCAGGCGATTGGCCGCTGGGGCAATTATTTTAATCAAGAAATATATGGCGTCCCAACCAGCCTGCCCTGGGGCATTCCGATTGAATTTGTTAACCGAGTTCCGGAATTTTTTAACTATGAATTCTTCCACCCTGCCTTTCTCTATGAATCCCTGGGCAGTCTGATTATTTTTATCACCCTAATACTACTTCACAAAAAATTAAATACTTCAGATCTAAAATATAAAGTTATTATCGCTATTTATTTAATCCTCTATTCTTTACTACGTTTCACCCTGGAATTCATCCGCACTGACCAGACCCCCGTGGCTTTAGGGCTCCGCTTCCCACAAATAGTCAGCTTATTAATAATAATCCTAATTATCGGCTACTTCTCCTTTGTTTTTATCAAAAATAAACGAAACAAGGCTAGCCTTGCCAAAAAATAAACTTCATGTTATATTTATCAAAGCTCTCACGCAACATTAATTAAACCTAACAGCTAACACCTAAAAGCTAATAAAACATGCCTAATACTAAATCAGCAAAAAAAGAATTGCGTAAAGGAAAAAAACTTAACGCAAGCAACAAAAAAATTAAAGATAACTTTAAAAACTTAGTTAAAAAAAGCCGTAAAGCAATTGAGGCCGGGGATAAAAAAGCCGAAGAGCTGGTACTTAAGGCCCACAAGGCTTTGGATAAAGCCACGCAAAAAGGCATTATTAAAAAAAATACCCGTGACCGAAAAAAATCACGCTTACACCATAGCTTGAACAAGGCTGCGAAAAAGGCCTAACAAGGAAAAACTGCTGTCTGAGGCCAATTATTGGTCTAAAGTAGCAGTTTTTATTTTGCCGGTCTAACACACAAATTTAATCTAGCTAGATAAAATATTTGCTCTTTCCTAATCATGAAATCAAAAACTCCGTGTTAATCCCCGGAGTTTTTGTTTGCTTCTATCAATAAATTAAATTTTTGCTATCAATAAATTCAAGGCTACTTTGGCATTAACCTGTCCGGTTTTCATCTGCGAATCTATTTCTAATAATTTACTAAAAGCTTGCTTAAGCAAATCTTCGGAAAAATTCCTGGCCTGGGTAGAACTTTTCTGTACTACAAAGGGATGAAGCTTAAGCTGGCTCATTATCTTCCGCGGTGTCAGACCCTGTGCCAGGGCCTCTTTTATTTGGAGTAATATTTTGAACTGCCGGGTGATCATAACAATAAGATAGCTCTCGGTAACTCCAGCCGCTAATTCGTTCTCAAAAAGCTCTATAGCTAAGGGTTTATTGCGAACGCTAATTGCATCGGTTAAAGCAAAAATATTCTC
>JAGLNE010000020.1 GCA_023139655.1 Candidatus Parcubacteria bacterium | reverse complement strand
TTGCCCGCGCTTATAGGCGATCAATTTATTTAGCTCATTAGATAGCAGCCATAAGTCGTTGCCAAAAAAAGAAGTAAGCCTGCTCGCTGCTTCGCGGCGAATCACGCCTCCACGTTTTTTGGCCGCTTGAACGAGCCAAGCACTGGCCTCAGTATTGGACAGTGGCTTAAACTCCTGGGCGAACTTTTGTAATATTAAAAATTTAAAAAGCTTCTTTTTGGATATCTTCTCCCTGGCCTGCTCGTCCCAGAATACAATTATATTATCATCGGCTTTATCTTTGCCTTTAGTCCGGGCCTTAAAATAATCCTCAACCACTATCTGAAGACTAGCGTCTTTGTTGTTAAATATACGCTCGATCACAATTAAACGCCGCTTAGAGAAAAGCGAGGGCGCTGCCACTGCCTCATTGATTCGCTCCATGGTAGCTGTTTCGCCATCTATGCTAAGCAAAGAATTGCCATCCGGATCAACATCCCGGATAAATTTCTTCTTTATTTCCTTAAGTTTTTCCCGGCTTTGAAAAGTATCTTCACCGTAGAGAAATATAATCATATTTTAGGTTTTTTTTACTTCTTTTTTAAACAAGTCCCCCCGTTCTTTGTAGTTGTTAAACATCCCAAAGCTGGCACAGCCGGTAGAAAGCAATACTACGTCTTCTGTTTTTGCTTGCTGGCACGCTATCCGTACCGCCTCTTTCATAGAATCTGCATTTTGCATATCCATATAGCCAATTCGCCGCAATTCTTTTTTAAGCTTGGGCGTTGCCTTACCGTTTAAAAGAACGGTAAATCTGGTTCTCTTTTTTATTTCCTTAGCAAATTTTTTAAAACTAGAACCTTTATCCGCGCCACCGGCTAAAAGGATTATCGGTGCATCAAATGATTTAAGCGCTATAATGGAAGACTCCGGAATAGTAGCAAAACTATCGTCATAATATTTATTGCGGTTAAATTTACCAACAAATTCTATTCTATGGGGCAGACCTTTGAATTTCTTAACTCCCTTTTTAATAACTGCTTCACGAATCCCAATTGCTTTTGCGGCCTTTGCCGCGGCCGCAATGTTCTCTTTGTTATGATCACCGATAAGACGTGAATCATGATCTAATTTACTAAAATAAATTTTCTTCCCCCGGCCCAGCTGGTACTGTCCTCGACGAGTGCTGGCGCCACTAAATTGAATCTTTTTGTTTAGTATCGCCATATCTCCTTTTTTCTGAAATTTAACAACATTCAATTTCGCTCTAATATAATCTTCCATTGACTTGTGGTAGTTTGGGTTAATCGGATCCGCCGGCTTAAGGTGCTCGCGGCTCAGATTGGTTATTACGGCAACGTGAGGGCTAACCTCTAAATCTTCCAGCTGAAAGCTGGAAAGCTCCAGCACGACATAGTCGGTTTTTTTAAGCTTGCTAAAAAAATTAAATATCGGAATCCCAATATTACCGCCCCAATAAACTTTTTTGCCGGCCATAGATATTATTTCCACGATCAAGCCGCTGGTGGTGCCCTTGCCCTTAGTGCCGGTTACGCCAATAATATTTTTGGTTGAGCTGAATTCAAAAAATAGTTTAGTAGGTGACGTTACCTCCGCCCCAGCACGTATTGCCTTTTTGATCTCCGGCTTAAACAAAGGATAACCCGGCACTCGCAAAATAATATCAAACTTCTCTAGATTCTTATCAAAGTTAATACCCAAATTCCAGCTAATATTATCTTGATTCAAATCTGGATACACTAAATCTAGTTCTTTTTTCTGGTCACAAATTACTATTTCACACTCAATCTTTTGCTTCTGCAACCAGCCTAAAAAAGCCTGATTTTCTATGCCAAAACCCAGCAATGCTACCCTCTTACCCTTAAATTTTTCCCTAATACTTGACATTTGTCGTTTTTTATTGTAGTTTAATTATATCAAAAAATAAAATTCAAAAAAAGGAGAACTATCATGCATAAATTAGCTAAAAAGCAAGTAATTACAAACGAACATTTTCAACGTAAAAAAAATTTATGGGAAATAATAAAAAAAGATAACCCTGACTTAAAAATTTTCGAATTAGAAACTCTAAAAAAATTTGAAGAAAAAGCCAAAGAAAAAATTTTAAGGCTTGAGAAACAAAACAAAGGAATAGGATTCAAAATTAACCTTGGAAATGATGTCTCTATTAAATTTACAGTCAGAAAAGGTTTAATAGAAAAATACAAGCTCCTCTGTTATACTTTTAGTAATTTCGGGCAAGGCCAAATCTTTAAAAATTTCCATGCCCAAGCAAAACAAGAGTATGTAAAATGTCTTCTTAACTTAATCGAAAATTCTTCAAAAAAAATCAATATTACAATTCTTAAAAAGCTAGTTTAATTGCTTTTCCAATCATCAACGGCAGAATTCAATCACCACGGATTCTGCCATTATTTTTGTTACGTAATAAAATTCGTTACATTCGTTTCGTATTCGTTCTTATTCGTGATTATTTAAGCTCTCCCCAATTCTTTCCTTGCTTAACATCCACAATCACCGGCACCTTAAGCTTTATCACGTTCTCCATTATCTTCTTAATTTTTGGTACAGTCTGCTTAACCAGGCTGTTTTTTATTTCAAACACTAACTCATCATGCACGGTTAATATCATGCGAATGTCTGGGTTAGTTATTTTTTTATCTACTTCGATCATGGCCAATTTTATCATGTCCGCGGCTGTTCCCTGCAAGGGCGTATTAACCGCCATGCGCTCAGCGGCTTTGCGTACCATAGTAACAGTAGAATTGATCTCTGGCAAGGGACGGATCCGGCCGAATAAAGTAGTTGCCTGGCCGTCACGCCGGGTCTGGTCCAGGGTATTATTTATAAACTTACGGATATCTTTGTACACGATAAAATACTGCTCAATAAATTCTCTGGCCCGCACATAGGGGATGTCCGCGGTTTGCGCCAAACCGTGCGGCCCTTGGCCATAAAGAATGCCGAAATTAACCGCTTTAGCCTCACGGCGCATCTGCTTGTCCACTACACTGGGGTTAACCTGGTGGATCTCGGCCGCGGTTGAGGTGTGAATGTCAACGTTATTTTTAAAAGCTTTAATCATCTTGGGGTCGCTAGAATAATGAGCGGCTAAGCGCAGCTCAATTTGCGAGTAGTCCAAAGCCACCAAGGTGTGACCCGGCTCAGAGACAAAAGCCTTGCGGATTTCACGTCCCAGCTCAGTGCGAACCGGAATATTTTGTAAATTCGGACTGGAAGAAGACAGCCGGCCGGTAGCGGCCACAGTTTGGTTAAAGCTGGTATGGAGCCGACGCGTTCTCTTATTAATCAACTCCGGCAAAGCCTCCACATAAGTGCTGGTCAGTTTAGTTAGCTCCCGATATTCCTGGATCAGCTTAATGATCGGGTGTAGGTCCATCAGCTTATCAAGCTCACTGGCAGCCGTGGATATTCCGGTCTTAGTTTTGGCAATACGCTCGGTCGGGATTTCCAGCTTATCAAAAAGAATAACTTGCAATTGCTTAGGCGAAGCAATATTAAATTCCTCGCCGGACTGCTTATGTATTTTCTTTTCGATTTGTCTGATCTTTCCCTGCATAACCTTGCTCATGGCGTTTAAAAATTCTGTATTTAGCTTGATTCCCTGATCTTCCATATTGGCAAGTACCGGGACTAAAGGCATTTCAATGGTTTTGAATAGTTTGTCCAGCTTCTTTTTCGCCAATTTAGGCCGCAGATGTTTAACCAGGCGCTGGGTAAAATCCGCGTCCTCACAGGAATAAAGGGATAATTTATCATCTTTTACTTCGCTAAAGCTTATACGCTCACGACCCTTTCCCAGTAAATCATTTTTGTTAATTTTTTCAAATTGTAATTCCGAAAAAGTCAAAGCATCCAGATTATGCTGGCGCGTACCAGGATTAAGCAAATAGCTGGCGACCATGGTGTCAAAATCCACGCCCTTAATATTAATCTCCTGGTTCCGAATTACCCGAATATCAAACTTAGCATTATGCGCCCGCTTCTTAATATTCTCGTTTTCAAAAATGGGTCGTAACTTTTCCACCCAAGGATGAGTGTTCCTTGTTCTTTGCTCTTTGCTCTTTGCTATCCTGTAATTAAACAAATCAACCCCACTGTCATCCTGCCTGCCCGCCGAAGCTTTAGCGTAGGAGGGAGGAGCGAAGCGACGTGAGAATCCCGAGGCGCCTTGAGAGTCCATCTTTAAATTAACATAGTAGGCAGTTCCCTCTTCCCAACTAAAACTAATCCCCAACAAGCTCGCTGTTAATGGATCAAAGCCACTGGTTTCCGTATCATAAGTAAAACTCTTTTGCTGCTTTAGTTTAACGAAAAATAATTTAAACTTTTTTTCGTTATCCACTAAGGTATATTTAAATTCACGCTTGTTGCGCTCAAATTTATCCGCGGTTTTTATGGCCCGTTCTTCTTTAGTTTGAACAATACTAGAATTTCCCAATGCTGCCAGACGGGGTAAAAGTGACTTAAATTCCATTTTGGAAAAAAACTCCATTACCTTAGCCTGGTCATAGGTCCGAAAACGGGTTTTTTCCAAACTAAATTTCAGCGGCACATCACATTTAATGGTCGCCAAATCCTTAGACAAATACGCTTCCTTTTTATGATCACTGAGCAAATCAATTATGCGCGAAGTAACTAAACTTTGGATCACTTTTGAATTCTTTTTCACTTCCGCGTAAACTCTGTCCAGGGTTTTAAATTTATTTAGAAGCACAACCGCGGTCTTTTCACCCACCCCGCGTACACCCGGAATGTTATCGCTCGGGTCCCCGCGCAAAGCTTTATAGTCTATCATCTGCTCGGGCGTAATACCAAAACGACTCGCCACCAAAGACTCGTCATAAATAATACTCTCGGTAATACCGCGGCTCATTGAGTAAACTTTGGTGTGATCATTTACAAGCTGCAGAGTATCCATGTCGCCGGTTAAAATTATTTTGTCCACGGCCCCATCCACCTTGTTTACGATTGTACCGATCAAATCATCTGCCTCAAAACTGGTTTTCTCAAAAATAGGAATATCAAAGGCAGTAGCTAATTCTTTAACCAAGGGAATCTGGTCATAAAGCTCTTGCGGCGCTTTGATCCGCTTGGCCTTATATGCCTTAAATTTCTTATGCCGAAAAGTCGGACCCTTCTTGTCCATTGTGAGTACCACATACTCCGGCCTTAGCTCCCGAATCGCTTTTATTAAAAACCCGGCAAAACCATATACCGCATTAACCACTTCCCCTTTCTTGGTCATCATAGTGCTGGGCAGTGCGTGAAAACTGCGATGCACTAGGGCATTACCGTCAATTACCATCAATTTATCTCGTGGTGGCGATGATTTTGGATATTTTTTTTCAACCATTCTTACTAATTTTAACAATTTTTAAATACCTATATACTATATTTACATAAACAAACCTTTTAAAAAATTATCAGCCCTAAACACATTTACTCGTCCCAAGCTTTTTTCTCTTTTTAAATTTTTTACAATTTGAATGCCGGGTAAATCATATTTTTGAGTAAAATATTTCAAATCTTTGCTTAATTGCGAATCGCTTAATTTTACCTCAATAATCTTTTCAATTTTATCCTTTTTAACAAGCGCGAAATCAACCTCTTGGCCGTTTTTTGTACGCAAATATTTAAGCTCATTTCTTACGCCAATATTATCAGTTTTGCCAACTTGAGATTTCAAAAAACTTACGGCTGTCATATTTTCAAACTTCACACCTTCTTCGTCCTCGACCAGGCCTGTGTCATAAAAATATATTTTAGGTTCTTTTAATATTGAGCGGGCAATATTACGCGAATAAGGAAAGACCCTAAAAATAATATACAGAGCCTCAAAAATCTCAATATATCTCTTAACGGTCATAGGCGAAATTTGGACGTCTCTGGCAATAGAATTGTAAGATATTGGCGAACCAACTCGTCTTCTTAAAAGTTCAAAAACAGTCTGTGCCGCGCGCAAATCATGTATTCGCTCAAAATCCAATATATCTCTTCTAACTAAACCGTCAATATACTGCGCTCGCCAGCGAGCAGCGTCTGTTTCACTGTCGCTTAAAAATGGCTCCGGAAAACCGCCTCTTATAATAAACCGGTTAATATCTTCTCCTTCTTTTTTGCCTTTAAGCTCTGATATTGAAAAAGGTAAAAGATGGTGGACAAAAAAACGGCCGGCTAAAGAATCGCCAGCTTGCCTGAATGTATCCAGGCGCGCGCTGCCAGTAACCAAAATATCAAGGTCGTTTTCCTTTGTGTCATAAACACCTTTTAAATAATTCTTCCATTCCGGCATTTTATGTAATTCGTCCAAAATTAATAACTCAGTTTTTCGCGTCCAAGCTTCATTTTTTATAATTTCCCTGTCTTCAAAGCGGTCGAAATTTAAATAAGTGGTATTTTCATAATCTTTGCCAATTTCTTTAGCCAACCAAGTTTTACCAACCTGTCTCGGACCCACAATAAAAACCATTTTCTTTTGCAGATCTTTTTTAATTTGTTTTATTTGCTGTCTATACATATTACCATTATACACTGTATTATAAAAAAGTCAAGACTATTATATATAGCACTGCATAATAGTCTTAATAACACTTTTAAAATTTCCTTAATGCTTACAAATAAAAAAGGCTTAATCTCATTTTCAAAAGATTAAGCCTCTTTTTCGCGTGTGCCTGCACTGAGCGAAGAGGAAATAAAACGTTAGTTTTATTTCCGATGAGTCGAAGTGGACCAGACAGGACTCGAACCCGCCACCCCCTCGATGCAAACGAGGTGCTCTACCAGATGAGCTACTGGCCCAATATAATTCTTAATTTTTAATTTATAATTCCATCCCCGCCCCTTCACCCGGTACCATATAGCGAGTTAACGGCCAAAGCATCCACTCCATAAATCCGTTGATCATGCCGGTAACCGCCAGAAACCCAAAAAAGATAAAAACTATGCCAACCAGCTTGTATCCTAGGCGTGAACCGCCGGAAGTGCCGAGCTTATTTTCAAAAAATTCAATCCTGCCAAAATTACTTAGCATCCATTCGGCTTTAAATATTATTAAAAAACCGACCGCCAGGATTAATATTCCAATGATATACTGCATTTCGCACGTAGCACATAACATATAACACATAGCACCCCTTTAATAATTCTAAGTGCTAAAAATGTTAAATATTAAATGCCTTATTTTAACGAATATAATTTAAAGGGTTGTATTTGCGGCCGTTTATTATTACTTCAAAATGCAAATGCGGCCCGGTAGACCAGCCGGTTGAACCCATCGCCGCTATGGTTTGGCCTTTACTCACAGAGTCGCCCTTGCTGACATAGAACTTGGATAGATGAGCGTAACGGGTTTTTTTGTTACCGCCGTGATTAATCACAATTTGATTGCCATAGCCACTACCCCAGCCAACCATTTCAACTATTCCGGCGTCAGAGGCGTAAATTGCAGTTCCGGTTTTGGCTGCGATATCAACTGCGTGATGGCGCCAAGAATAATACTGCGTTATGCGAGTCGCCGCGGTCGGCCAATTCATCTTATTACCGGCTGCCGCTTGGGCATTAGGCGCTTTCACAATATCTTTGATCGCGGAAAAACCGGTATAGGTCTTAGTCGTATAGCTGGGCTGGCTCGTTTTGCTTCCGCCCGGTACCATTAATATTTGCCCGATCTTTAGGGTGCCGCCCTTGGCTAATTTATTTGCCTCCATTACTTTCTCTTCTTCAACATCATACTTCTTGGCGATTGTATTAAGACTATCGCCTTTTTTGATCGTATGCGATACTCCGCTCATCGGCAAAATTTTAAGCTTATCCCCCGGACGAATTATGCTATAAGAACTTTTATTGTTTTCCCAAAGAATAGTGCGTACACTGACTTCAAACGCCTGGGCAATTGTACTGATCGTGTCACCCGGTAATACAACGTACTCAACAATTTCGGTTCGCGCCCGCTTAGTCTTCTTAGTGGCTGCCAGCTCAGGCTTGACTATACTGCTGCCTTCCTGGATTGTAGCCACATCAATCTCTTCCTCAATTTCGCTACCCATACTTACTCTGGCTTGCGGACGAAAACTATCCAGATTATCTAAATAAGTCTGCTGAACCGAAGAAATTACCGCCTCTTTATCAAAGGACTCAATTATGAACTGTTCATCCTCTTCAAACTCGCTAAACTCACTCCGGATCAAATCAGCCAGAATTGTCTGATGGGCCCGATCGGTCAATCCGCCAGCCCTGGTCTTGGGCGTTACATTAACTATTATAAGTAGAATGGTTACAATGATTACCAGCACATGAACTAACTTTTGGCTGAACAAAAAACTAATTGCATTTTGTTCCAAACCTTTCCAACCCAAACGCTTTAAAATCTTCCGATAAAAACTGTAAAATCTAACTACTACTTTATAAAAAAATAATCTAAGTATTGCCCGGCTTGGCTTAAAAACCAGCCAAACAAAAAAAGCTACAATCATCTTCTTTAGTAGCGCCAGAAAGCCGAATAAATATAATAGAATGCTTGCCCCGATTCTTAAGAATTTCTTATTCCGCCTATTTCGCTTGGGGCTAACAAACCTTTTACTCCTATAATAGTCTATATATTTTATATAAATTCAAATAAATAATAACAATAAAGGCTCGTTTAGTCAAGAAACGTTTAGTCAAGAAAAAAAAGTATTGTAAGTACTCACTATCATTCTGAGCGAAGCGAAGAATCCCGAGTTTAAAGCACTAATCACGAGATTCTTCATTGCGCTTCGCTTCATTCAGAATGACAGAGTTTATAACATTATTACCTACTAAATGAGCAGTATTGACATTTTCAATTAATAATTTATAATAAAACTATCTTTAATACTTAATTGTATGGAGCCGATATTAGAAGAAATCCTAACCCTGACTAAGAAAAAAATGCACGAGCAAGGTGCCTTTGGCCGCGATGAATATAAAAACCTGATCATGGAAACGATTGATTATTTTCTCTCTAAAGGCAAGCTAACTGACGACGATAATCTGACTTTTATTGAAGACCGTTTGCTGGATATGTATAATATGGTAAGGGATGAAATGGGCGAGGATGAATAATGAATAAATTTTAGAAAATAAAAAGCGTACACCCGGGTGTACGCTTTTTTAATTTTTCAACGCCTTCCGGTTATATTTTTTCAATTCTTTTCTCACTTTTAACTCCATATTTTCATGCGAAACATTGCCAGAATTATTTAAGATCTCTTTATCGTTTAAAATTAAAAAACCGTCTAATTTTTTAATCCAGTCTTTCATATACATTACTCTCTGTTCTACGCTTTGCAATTCCGCGAAAGACAAAAATTGCTCTACTAATAAATTCAATCTTTTTAATTCCAATTCTTCTAAATAATTTTTAGCGATTTGAGCCTGATCGCGAGTAATGATCTCGCCTTTCCAATTCGTGAGTCCCAAATTCTCTTTTTTGCTGTCAATTCTATTACTTACAATTTCCGCCGCGGTCAAACCGGTAATGGCAAAATGAAATTTATTCTGCACCATTGCAAAAAATTGCTTTGCGTAATCGGTTTTTGGATTATAGTCCGCGCTGGTAGCAAAAACATCTCGGACTTTTTGATAAAAATTAGCTTCCGAGGTTCTGATTTTTCTAATCCGCTCTTCCCATTCTTCAAAATATGTTTTTAACACCCGGCCTTTGGCTAAACGCTCATCATCCATGGCAAAACCCTTAATAATATATTCCCGCAATTTCTGAGTTGCCCAAATACGAAATTGAGTGCCGCGGAGAGATTTCACGCGGTAACCAACGGAGATAATAACATCCAGATTATAAAAATTAACATTATATTTCTTTCCATCTGCGGCAGTATGCTGGAATTTCCGGCATACTGAATTTTCCGCTAATTCTTCTTCTTTAAACACATTCTGAATATGTTCAGTAATAGTCTTTCTGTCTTTATCAAAAAGCTCAGCCATCTGTTTTTGCGAAAGCCAAACCGTCTCATTCTCCACCTTAACCTTAATCTTCGTTTCCCCGTCTTCAGTATTATAGATAATAATTTGATTATTTTTCATCATAATATATTTATTTTAACGTTTTACTGATACCGGAAAAACATCAGTGGATAACTACCCATATTATACACGAACAAAAAACGAAAGTCAATACTATAAATTAAGTGTACACGAGGGTGTACACTTTTGTTTTTAGTATATTATATTAAAACTATAAAATATTTACCATACGAAACGAACATTACGTTATTTTTTGTTATCTCTTAGAAAAATACTAATTCTCTGTTTATCTTCTCTGGCCTTAGTGCCTTTATAAAATATTTCTATAAATACAATTTTCCCTTCATGTTGGGCATACACTATCCTCATTGTCTTACCTTTTAAATATTTACAAAAAAAACGAGCTTTAATTATTATTAATTGCTCGTTTTTATGCAGTACCGCGAATTTACGGTTACATTGCACGTCTACAAAAACCACATTTTTTTCAAATACTCTTAAATCCTTCTCAAGAGAGCGATATTTCTTAAGTAATTTTTTAAAATCCTTGTTGAATCCAGCGGTTTTTTCAAAGTTCATCATCATATTCTCTTACTGAATATTTATCATCACGGTAGAAAACGCTTTCATAATCCATTTTCTTCCCGTCATCAGCACTTTGCCAGGGCATATCACCGTGCGAATAATTGCTTAGCTCAGTAGCGGATTTATCAGATAATCTCTCTAATACATTATCAATGTGCCTAATCTCTCTGCCTCCCAAAACAGTAAGGTCTGGCTTGCGATTTGGTAAATATTTTTTTTGCTCATACTGAAAATATTTTGATTTTATTTTTTCTATCTCACCTTTTTCTTCCATTTCATTGACTATATCGCTAAACTCTACCGGAGTCGGGCCATGATGATTCTTTATGTAAGTCGCTCCGATCAAATTTTCTTCAAATTTTTCAAAATAATCAAAATCAATAAAATAAAGCAGCTTATAGATTACGGTTTCGCCAACATTTGGTTTAGCCCCTACTTTTTCAAGGATATAAAGCAAAACCTCTTTAAATTTTTTTAAATTTTTTTCTTGCACCCGAATCTCCATGTCTTTTTTCTTTACTTTTTGCTTACTGGTTATTTTTTTTACTTTTCGTTTTGCTTCCCTGCCGGCCAAAAGCTCATCAAGGGTAATATTATAAATTTCTGATAAACTCTGCGCCTCAGATAAGGTCAATTCCCGCTTGCCCTTTTCTATTTGCATATAGGTGGGGCGGGATATTTTTAGTTTTTTTGCTAAATAATTTTGCGATAATTCATGTTTTTTTCTAAGTTGTTGTATAAATTGGGGCTTAATCATAGTTTTTTGTAATTATTATTCTACCCATATTATAGCTAATGTAAAACATTTTGTCAAGCTTATTGTAAATTTTATTGACATTTAATTCTCCTATCAACATAACATCTTTTATTTTTCTTATCGCTCCAAATCCTGCTTTGACCATATTGTTAACGTCAACAAAATGGATGTGGACATCTTGTATCTCATAATTTTAAAAATAAGGATACAAATTTCTCGATACCATATAAATACAAATAAAATCTTAAATATTTATTTAATATTGGCTAAAATTATTTTATATTCAACCTCCCCTATGAATAGAATACTAAAATTTTACCTAATATTAAAAGTTATTTTTTTACAAGAAATCACTAAATCTTGTAAAAATTACTTATCAAAATCACTTGAAGCAGGCAATCTATATTTAGTTCCCCTAACATAACCGCTGGCAGGGACTAGCTGTATCAGTAAGCCTTGTTTTGCCCACCTTTTAAGCATTTGAGTCATTTTATCTCTCTGTAAAATACCGGTAACTAACCTAGTTTGTTCATTGTTAATATATTTATTTTTTTCCAAAAAGTCCGAAACCTTTTCCCATTCGGTGGCTTGTATTTCATTTAATAGAACAACTCTAACAACATCCTGCAAAGCAGGGTATGTCCAAAAAAGTGGAGGATATAAATTCTGTGCTTTCATCTCACTACGCATCGCGCGAATACCTTCATTTTGATCAAGGTTCGGAGGTGATGGAAATTCTCTTAAATGCTTTACCAATAAATCATTTCTGTATCCAGCCGAGCGTACTCGTCCAATATTCGCAGGTGTTATATTATACGGAAATAAACCAGGGCTTTCTATTTCTATCCTGTTTTCAAATATTTTAATTTCTATATCACGCTTTATGTGATAATCTCGATGAATCACCGCATTGGTTATCGCCTCTTTTACCGCCCTCTCTGGTATTTGGTACTGCGTGACAAAACCAGAAGGCACTTTGATTCCACTCTGTAATAAGCCAAGAACGTAATCATGCGCATCGCTTATCAATCTAACAACCGGCCCTTCAATTGTTTTTGGTGTACCAATTAAATTGGGGGCCTCCTTAATAATTTCCTTCATCCCGAAATACTGAAACACTCGTATAGTGCACTTAGTATCCATCAAATTAGTTGGATATTCAGCAAACAACATTACAGCTGCCCGCGTAGGTAGTAATTTATTATTATCATTCTTGCGAGCCAAACCAATTTTTTCTAACACTTCAAAAATTTCCTTTCCTGTAATTCTTCTAGACTGCTGCCAAGTTTGAAAATATGCAGTATTTAATAATTTAAAATCTACTTTAACTAATTCACGGTCCGCTTTCTTAAACCCTTTGGCATATGATAAATCAATAATTTCTTGTGGTGAAAGCAGCTTATTGCTTTTTAACTGTCTAACATACACTTTATTGTTATAACAGTGAAATCCGTCTGTTGCTTTTGGCACCATTATAATAGCAATAAATTTTTTCTCTGTTACTTGTTTATGTTTCGGTGGCCATATGCCAGAAATTGGGGGAGAAATTTTTTGAATCTCCCGGCCGATTTCATCATAGTGGTCATAACCCTCCTCAACTCCATAAATCCTATCCAATCCTTCTTTGCCAGTTTTTTCCGGATCATCAACACCTAATATAATCGCACCTCCTTCAGCATTAGTCATCGCAACTATTGTCTGCAACGTTTTTTTAACAACCCCGTCCCCAAACAAACGTTTAAATTCAATCGTTTGGCCCTCCTCTGGTATATTTAATATTTTCTCAATTAAACTGGCCATATCTTTTAGCTAATAATTAATTATTTTATCATTTTCCTAACATTAAAAAACATCAGTGGATAACTGTCTATATTATACACGAACAAAAAACGAAAGACAATACTCTTTAAAAAATAAAAAGGCTGGTGAGAAATTATCTCGTCAGCCTTTGCTTGATTTTTAGAGCAACGTTTTTAAATCTCTTCAATGATTTCAATCTCCTCGTTTGGTATGAGTTCAATGCAGTCAAATTGATACTCAATTAAATCATTTAACTTCTCATTGATCTTAATAAAAAGTTCAACCAACGGCCTGGTTCTGAGAGCCAAATATTCATCTTTCCGATCCATTACTTCATTTGACATATCATTCAGATTAATCCCAAACATGGCCAAATTGTCATAAACCAAGATCATTTTTTTCTCAAAATCAGACAATTCTCCTCTGCCAGACAACAATTTATCCATCCGAATTTTTTGCATATCAACAATATTTTCCCCCATCAGCAACCTCCTTCTTTTGGTTTAATGTTTAATTTAATATAATAATTTATTTCTCAATCTTTGCGTCACTATAATCCCCGGATTTTATATCTTTAACAAATCCCTCTAGTCCTTCCTGATCCTCAACTAATTGCTCTTCAATATATTCCAACTCATCACGAAGTTCCTGGGCATGCTCATCATCAGCCCGAACCTTCAACTCCTCTTTAATTTCCCTGGCTCTTTCCAACAGCCCCTGCAAATACTCATCCATTTCCCCACCAATTTGCTCAACCTCTTCCGCACCCATCTCCTGCATCTCCTTCTCCACCTTTTCCGGAGTAGGAATAATATCTTGTTTTTCAAACATTTTTTCGTTCATGATGATTAAAGGTTAGTTGTTTATAGGTTAAGGTGTACACCTGAGTGTACACTTTTGTTATAGCTCTATTCCCTTCTCTTGGTGTTCAAAGCTTTTTCTTTTAAAATAATATCTAAATATTTCTGTGTTTTAAAATACCAAAAGACAAATCCGAATACCATTGTTAAAATTCCTCCGAAAAAAAGAAACACTGTTAAAAGTTTATTTTCTACATAATACTCATTTGTTAATTCGCTATTTATGTTCACCAATTCACTTTTTTCAATTCCTAATTTTTCATAATTTTGGTAAAAATATTCAATATCATTTCTTGTCTTATTATTGTAAATACCTGGGATAATAAAACTGGTTATTAGCATCACTAAACCGAAAATTGCAATAGACTTATATAAATTATCAGTTGGCAATTTATTTTCTATCATATTTTATATATTATTCTCAACTAAATAATCCTTTAAAATCATCATCGCCTTGCAGTCATCTTCATTATATTCCAAAATCCTTTTCATTATCTTTTCATCTTTATTTTCTAGATATTCATTATACCACTGAATTGACAAGGCTCCGGACGGAGATTCGTCACGCCACTTAAAGCCAAGATAAACCGCAATTTCTTTAATTGAATAACTCCCAAGCGGCCAATCAGTATGTCTGTAAACAATATCAGAATATAAATCAATTGTTTTTTCTCGTGCGAAAAAATCTTCTAGCTCATCTTCACTGACAACCTCTGAATATGCCGCATGCATTTTCTTATACATGGTTTTTTCGTATGGCGAATAATAATAAACTGCGTAATCATCTTTCGGTAGTGACCGAATATACGACCAAAAATCTGTCCAAGCTTTTTTCTCGGCTTCTTTTGAATTATCTTCTGACAAGAAACTAACAAACCGTTCTTTGCCGTCTTTCCTTTCATAAACGCCGTGTAAATAAACCAAATTCTGAGTTGGATCAGTTTCAATGTCAAAAAATAATTCAGTTGAAACTTCCGGCAAGTCTAGATGTTCGTAAATAATTGGCTTCTTGGTGTTTGCCACGATATTTGCTCTAGTTACGATTTTTTCTATTGTCTTAACTCCTACGCCAGGTAGAAATTTTTTATTAGCTTTTTTCTGCGCCGCAATATCGGCAATATCCAATGAGCTAATGTCTTTGACGGTTGAAACGCCTAATTCTTTATTTATTACATCCCGTTTACTCCGACCCAAATAAAAAATATTGGTCAAATCGTCACTCTCCACACACCACTTTTTACAACTAAGGCACCAAGGGCATAGTTTGCATACACCTGAATTAGCCGGTAAATTTTCCTTTTCATTTTTAATTAATGCTCCCACTTCTTCTTTGATTTCTTCATAAAATTCCCACCAAGTCCGCGGTGTCCGCGCCCCCATCTTCTCATCTAACTTATATTCAACCTCGTCTTCATTAATATCAATAATTAGTCCCTTGTTCTCACTCGCAAAACCATTCAATTTCAGTAACTCCACATATGCACAAAGCTGTGCCGCGTAATGCTTTTTTAATTTACCTCCGTATTCTTCACTGGCTCCTTCCATGCCCATTCCGGCTTTGATATCAATTGGTATATATGTGCCATCATCCTGCCGTCGAATCAAATCAGGAATTCCCATCAAACCCTCACCTTTTAATACTCCTTGATAAATAAGTTCTTCACCGTTTTTCATCGCTTCAATAGTTTTGTCCGCCGCCTCATCAAATCCTATTTTACTTAAATCCAAAAACTTACCCAATTTGCTTATGACTTTCTCCTCGTGCTGTAATCCCCGATCCCAAAGCAACTGTACAAACGGATTAACCTCATCAATCTTCTCATCTTTCGGACCCCAAACATCCCGCCAGACTCGGTGTGGGCATTGGAGGTAGTTATATAGTTTTGAGGCTGTGATGTTCATAGCTTGAGTTAACCCATAACTAATAATCTTATATTTACTTTACCCAATTCTTTCGTATGTATAAGCATTTCGTATCTCTCTATTAAAATACGAACCATGAGAAGAAGCTCTTGTAAGACCATCATATGCTATTTGTGGAACATTTCTGTATTCATAAATTGTCCCACTTAAAAACTTCATACGTAGAGTCTCTGTGTCTGCATCATACCCAATACTATCAATGTTTGATGAAGAAACTGGTATCATTTCCATAAAATTAAAATTTAAAAAATTAAGAAAATTTATTATTTCGCCAGCATTCTAATACTTTTTTATAATTCGAAGAATCTGGTAAGTTATTTTTCCATTGTTCAGAAACAAGAGGGTCTGTGCTTTTTGATTCTCTTGCTTTACTAAATTTTGTTCGCATCGGCAATTTTACACATTCTCCCATAATCAAACCCTCCCCAGTCCTCAAACTAGGAAGAAGCTCTACTAATTCATTCAGAGAATCTTCTACAGCGCTTTTTATATGTCCTCTATCGTTCGAGTTTGTCATTCTTAATGCAATAACTGATCCGCACTGGCTTAAAACGGTATCATCTAGTTCAGAGGGTCTTTGTGTAACTAGTAAAAGACCCGATCCATATTTTCGTCCTTCTTTTGATATTTTTTGTACAGTTCGTGAGGCAATAGAATTTTCTCCGGATTTTAGATAATTATGCGCCTCTTCTAAAACAAATAAAATTGGGGTTTGTCGTCCACCCACATCTTCGTTTTGCCCCCAGTATAAAAACTCATAAATAATAGAAAGTAAAGTGCCTGAAATTGAGCCCATAACCTCAGACGGAATGCTGGAGAGATCAAGAATTGTTATTGGCTTTTCTGTTCCTATCCAGTTTTTAATTAGTGAATCTAGGTCACCTTTAATTTCCCCATCTAAATTTGGAGTGAGTCGTTCTAATTGATATAAAAATTTAAACCTTTGATCTAAGAGTCGATTTCTCATCAAAGTTAAAAAACCTAAAATTCCTTGAGCAGATCTGTTGCTATATGGTGGTGTGTTATTTGTAGAGGCTTGAGTATATTTATTTGCTTTTAAAGTTTCTGGGGCTCCTGATTCATCTAATGCTTCATCTGTTAAATCTGTATCATTAAAAGTCTTTTGTTCTATATCAATCAAGTCAAACCATAACTGTTTAATGCTAAAAGGAATTGGGCTGTCAGCTGTAATTGCTTCTTCTGTCGGTGCGGGGGTTAGCTTTTTAGCTGCTTCAATTTTTTTATGTAAAACCTTTTCTCGAATATATTCTTCTTGTTTTTCACTTATTGTCCCTGGAAAACTTTTTATAAATTCCTGAAAAGGCAACGCCCAATAGGGAATTATTAGTTCACTTTCCGCTTTTGTACTATCAGCTCCAATCTTAAAAATCTTACTATACTCTTTTAAAATTTCTCCATATTCTCCATGAGGGTCAACTAAAAGAATTCTTGTGCTTTTTATGCTATTTCCTGCTTTGTCTTTTCTTTCTGCAATCGCTTCCAAAATGATAGAAACAGTGTTTGATTTACCACTTCCGGTTGAACCAAGAATGGCGCAATGTCTGTTAATTAAACGATCAATATCAAGCCTAGCCGACAAACTTTCAGAGGCACTGACCTGCCCAACTATAATTGATTTGTCCTCAATAAAACCACCATAAATTATTTCTAAATCATCTTTTATGACCAAATGAACATGATCGTCAGCTATTGGAAACTGGACAACACCTCTTTCAAATTTTTTTCCAATTTTTTCTCCGATTAATACTGCCTTAATCCAACGTGAACCTTTTACGTTTTCTTGCTCGGCTAGTTTTTCAGGGATTGCATCTGAACCTGTTTGGGTAACTACTCCAAATAAATCCACGTAGCCAAAAGGCACTCTAATAAACGAGCCAATTTGTCCTACTCTATATAAAACTCCATTAATGATGGGGAGCGTGGAACGTATTTTTTCATCTAATTTAATAGATAGAGTACTACCTGTTACGCTTCCTATCTTACCTATATATGTTTCGCTATTTTTCATTATTTTCTTTTTTTAAATATTTCGATCCAGTAAAAAATAGTGATAAAAAATTTGTAAATTTTTCGAAATCTCCCAATATAAAATCTCCTTTGCCTGTCCATGTAGAGGTTTTAACTTCTTCTTCCAATGTCGCATCTTCGTCAAAACCATGATCCACTATATTATATGATTCATTTCTATTGGGCTCTTTCTCTAATTTCCATTTTCCAAACTTACAGCCAATAACTGCAGTTCTTTTAGCATAAACAGAAATCCTAGAATTTTGTTCAGCAATTTCTTTACACAAACTATCTTCGCCATCTAATTTTTCAAATTTTAGCACAATTACACTAGAAGACCTTGAACGAGTAAGGGCAGTAAGAATTGTTTCATTAATATGTTCGTCACCAAAAGAATATCCACAAACGAATAGCACCGAATCTTCTTGCCTTAAAAAATGGGACAATCTATCCATATAACTCAAGTATGGCTGTTTCTTCGAATGATCATATTTCAAAAAAGACGGATAAATTACAGCCTCATCACTGCTCCTTGAGGTTCTAATAATTTCATTTTTATCATTTTTGAGCCACCCCAAAGACCCATGCAATTTCCATAACTTTACCCAATCTTCAACCGATGAGTCATCTTCGATCCATTCCGGACAAAAAAAGGCATTATAGCTACCGATAAAACCATCAAAATATTGTATTTGGTAATTTTCTAAAGATAGTTCTAATAAGTAATCATAATTAGTGGTAAAAATTTCTACAGGAAATTCTCTGGATGCATTTTTTATCCACTGACAAAAAGTGTTTTGATTGGTTGTTTGTATATCTAGCTTCTTCTTTTCGTTATCATGTACAGAAACTAATTTTATTATTTCCTTTTCAATATCCTTTCTTAATTCCAATAATTCTTTTTTGGACAATTTGCATAATTTATCTTCACCTGCCGCTCTTTCTTTCTGCGAAATTTTTGAAAGTAAAGTCTCTATATTAAACTGCTCGTTATTTTCTTCAATTTCCTTTTTTATTATTTCTATTGCTGCTTTTTGAGGATCATCTGAAAATATATCAACAGCTTTTTCTGTCATTTTGCTAATACTCGGTATCAAATCTTCGTATATATTTACGCCCCTAGAATCCTTTTTGGATTTATATTTCATCGAAATTCCAGCACCGAAAAGAAATCCTATTTTCTTAGAAGGATTACTTAATATAGTTTGGAGTTGCTCTATGAATTGTTTCGGGTTATGTGTTGTCATAATAATTACTATAATTTATATTTTTTAAATTTCCTACTTTTAAAAAACCGCCAAAAAGGCGGCTTGGGGTTAGGGGTGATTATAAAATTTTTTCAAAATTAATTTCATACAATAATTATTAAATTACCTATATTCTATAGGTTAAAACCACATTAGTCAATGAAAAAATACAATAAAAAACTGTTTTTTTAGCCGAATTTGACAAAAACCCATGTTCGTCCTCAAGTTCTAAAATCTTTATAAAGAAAGTATAAAGAAATCATAAAGAAAGTATAAAATTTTCATAAAGTTTTGCTTTAAAAAATATTTCCAACAAAAAACACCCCAAAATTTTTAGAGTGCTTTTAGATATATTTATTATTGTTTATGTTTGTTCTTTTAAAAACCTGGCTTAATGCCAGTGATAAAACTAATATATATTAATATATATGTATATATTAATATATAAGGAACAACTAAACCAAACAATATGTATAATATTTTTGTTCTAATAGTTTTAAGACGAGACAACTTATAGGGTAATATAAATATAAAAGGAGAGATAAGTAGGACAAAAATTATTAAAAATATTAAATATGTTGACCAGTCTAATTGATGTATTTCGTATTCCTTGCTTAACACGACAGTAGAAGGAATTATTATACATATTATCCAATATGCCAATATATAGAATACAGGTAATATGGGCAGTAAATACTTTTTAATCATCCACATTTTTTGTTCTATCATATAATTTAATTATATCACTAAATTTTTAAGATTGCCAAAATCAAAAAACCGCCTTCAACATTAATTAAGAAGCGGTTTTGATTATGATGAATGGTTTAATAAAAATTTCTTAATCTCTACTTTTTATATTTTATTTCCAATCCTCAATAATTATTTTCTTCCCCTGCCTTTTAAATACAACTTTCTGCCGCTCCTGCCAGCGAAGCGCCCGAACGATCTCCACCGGGATAGTTACGGCGTAGCTACTGGAATGTTTATATAACTTCCTCACATTTCTATTTTCTATTGTCCTTTTCATAATATACTTGCCCCCTGTAGCTTTAGCGTAGGAGGGTTAATAGTTAAGTGTACACCCAGGTGTACACTTTTATTATAACATATAATTTATTTTTACCCCAATAATCAAAAAACCGCCTTCAACATCAATTGAGAGGCGATTTTTGTTGTGATGAATCTAATTTTTTTTTATTTCTTCTTTTTCTTATCTCGGAAATGTTTATATGTCTGGAAAAAAATAATAAGGAGACTGATGATGGCAAACAATATGCTTGTTGCCCAGGAAAACCACTCTTTGGGCCTTGGGAAAAAAAATCATGACTTACGGCTGGAGTTAAAACAATCAATAAAATACTAATCAGACCAAAAACAAGGGCAAACCAACGCCAAGCACGGAAAAAATTAGCTGGAGTAAAAAATAAAATAACAAAAACTAACAACGGAAAAATCGGAGTATTAAACAATGGTTTCCCCCAGCTTGTATCAGGATAATTCGTCATACATGCCCAATAACCATCTTGGCATAATTCAATTTTATGCGGACGCGCTACATACCCGATTATAATACTTATTAATGACAAAATAATTAATAAGATTAATATTTTTTTATAGTTCTTCATATAATTTTATTATATCACTAATTTATTAAGGTTACCAAAATCAAAAAAACACCCCAAAATTTTTAGAGTGCTTTTAAATATACCTGTTATCGTCTATGCCTATTCTTTTAAAAACCTGGATGAAAAGTAGTCGCAAAACCTATATACATGTATATAACAATAGAGAGCAATGGAATTAAATAAAGAATTGTAAATAAAAATTTATGCTTTTGTTTTTTTAATGTTCTTATATATATAACAAAAAAAACTAAAAATAATATTAAATAATAAAATAACAAATAACCAAAATCTGAAAGAAAATTTTCAAAAAGAAAAGAAATTCCTGCTAATACATAATAAATTAACATAGTAAGGATACTTTTTTTATTCATACTTTTTATTATAAATTACTAATTAAATATTCAATGTCATTTTTAATTATATCATAGCCTGGATTATTAACCCATCCTCTTG
>JAGLNE010000002.1 GCA_023139655.1 Candidatus Parcubacteria bacterium | reverse complement strand
TCATTCCTTGGTCAGTTATGGAGTTTTGCAGGGCGTTATCAATATATTCGGAGGTCGTTTCTCTTTGAAAGAGAGCTCGGTCACTGCCAGCGTCGCCTAAGGGGTGCTTTACTTCAATTGTGCCGGTCGCGAAATTTTCATAGCCAATTTGATATAATCCTTCAATTTTTTCCTGGGCAAGATATGAGGCCTTGGTTTTGTTTTCGGCATTTTTGATTATATTTGAAGCTAAGGGAAAAGCTTGAACCAGGCCGATAAATACAGTTCCTAAAATCAGGATAGCTACCATTACCTCAATCAAAGAGTAGCCTTTTAGGTTTATTTTGTAACTAGTTGCTAATTTGTACATAACCGGAAGGTTTAACAGTTATTGTTGAACTCGCGTTATTTGTGTTAGATAATATTATTTCTCCATCTTGATCAACTGAACCATAGGAATTAAAATTAACCAGATTAGAAGTAAAACCGGAAATTGTGTCAAAGGAAATATTGGCCGGCAGGCTGACAGCTTTAATAGTAGATGTTGGGATGATCAATTTAAAGACGTAGTAAGAATCAATAGCATCATTAAAGTAAACACCATGTGGAACTTGCTCGGTAATTGTCAATTGCTGGGCATAACGTAAATCTGAAACAATTTCGCGCGCGGTTTCGGATAGTTCTACATTTTGCCGGAATGACCGTAAATAAGGCATAGAAACCGTAGCCATCATTAAAATTATTCCTAAACTAACAAGTACGTTAACAAGCATTCCTCCGGTATATGTTTTTAGCAAAGAATATAACATTTATAATGCAGTAGTTATTGAGTACATCGGCATTATAATGGATATTGCCACACCGCCGACACCTAAACCCAAAACTAATATTAAAACAGGCTCAATAATAGCCGGCAAATTTTCCATTATTTGATCAATTTCATCCTCGTAGAATTCAGCTAATTCGGCCAAAATGTTATCAAGCTCGCCGGTTTCTTCGCCAACTGCCACCATTTGCGATACCACTGGCGGGAAAAGCTTGGGGCAGGTATTTATCACCTCATTTAGTTTGCCGCCTTTTTTGATCATTTTAGCCATATCAATTAGAACTTCACGGTAGTGTAGATTGCCCAGAACATTGGCGGTTATTTGAAAGGTTTTTATTATCATAATATCAGTCCGAAGCAGCGAGCTGATGTTACGGGCAAAACGGGCCAGGTTTATTTTTTTGATAATTGATCCAAAGATCGGGGTTTTAAGTAAAATACCCTGAAATATATATTTGCCTTTATGGGTTTTTAATATTTTAGTAATAATAAAAATTGTTACACACAAAATTATAACTGTAGCCATACCATTGTTGACGATTGCGTCACTGACGCCGATAAGTATTTTTGTCGGTAGAGGCAACTCTGCGTTTAGATCCTCAAACATGTCGGTAATTTTTGGCACCACAAAAACAAGCATAAAAGAGCCAATTCCGATCATGGCAACAACAATTACTGCCGGGTAGGTGAGCGCCCCTTTGACTTTTGATATCAGAGCATGCTCTTTTTTCATTTGAATAAACAACTCATGTAAAATATCTTCCAGCTTACCGGATAGTTCACCGGCTTCAATCATGGCGATAAATAATTCACCGAAAATTTTCTGGTATGGCCGCAGGCTTTCGGCAAAAGTTGTTCCTTTTTCCACCTGGCTGCCAACATCGCTAAGAACCTTTAAAAAATATTGATTTTCTGTTTGTTTGGCAATTGTATTAATGGCGACCGAAAGAGAGATGCCGGATTTAAGCATTAAACCCACATGTTGTACAAAAAATAGTTTTTCTTTCAAAGAAATCCGGGAAAGCGACATTACCATATCATTTACTTTTTGGTAAAGTCCGGTTTTTTGTTTATTGTTTTCTTCTACCCTGCTTGATGATTCAGGGTTTAGATTAACAGGCATATTAATAATTTATAATTTATAATTTTTAATTTATACCCATAGGGCACTTTGTAATTTTTGTTTTATTCCTTTGTAACCCTCATAACTTCTTCAATAGTGGTAATGCCGTTCTTGGCTTTAATAAAGCCGTCTTCGGACATAGTAATCATGCCCTCAGCCAGCGCCTGGGCGTAAATATCCTTAGCCGGCGCGTTTTTCAGTATTAAGGAACTGATCGCGTCAGTGTTTTCCAAGACTTCGTAAATTCCAATCCGCCCTTTATAACCGGTATTATTACAGCGTTTACAGCCTTTACCGCGGTAGAATAGAATAGATTTCATTCCTTTTTTGGCGCTTAAAATCGATTTTTCTTTTTCTAAGGTATGGAGAATATTTTCTGTATCCAGCTCTTTTTCCAGTTCTTTGATTTGTTCATCGTCTAAATTATAGCTTTGGATACAATCCGAACAGATTTTTCTAACTAAGCGTTGGGCAATTATTACATTAGTGGTGCTGGCGACCAAGAAAGAAGGAACCCCCATTTCCGCCAGCCTGGGCATGGTTGTTGGCGCGTCGTTGGTATGAAGAGTGGAAAGCACTAGGTGGCCGGTCATGGCGGCGTGAATTGCGATTTCGGCGGTTTCTTTGTCGCGAATTTCTCCGACCATAATAATATCCGGATCCTGGCGGAGAAAGGCGCGAAGACCGGAGGCAAAAGTAAAATTAATTTTGGGGTTAACCTGTGACTGGTTAACATGGGGCATGCGGTATTCAATCGGATCTTCAATGGTGGAAATATTCACTTCCGGAGTATTTAAAATATTCAGGATCGTATAGAGGGTGGTGGTTTTGCCGGAACCGGTCGGGCCAGTAACCAATATTATACCATGAGGTTTTTCAATATTTCTTTTGGCTACCTGGAAAGCCTTGGGTTGAAGTCCGAGTTGTTCCAGGCTAAGAACTTGAGCTTTTTCATTGAGCAGGCGCAGAACGATCTTTTCGCCGTCAAATGTAGGCAGGATAGAAACGCGGAAAGAGACTTTATATTCATCAGTAGTAATTTTGAATCGCCCATCTTGGGGTAGCCGATGCTCGTCTACTTTAAGGTTAGCCAAAATTTTAATACGGGCAACAATTCCGGACTGGACCGATTTAGGCAAGACCATTACATTGCGCAGGATTCCGTCAATACGGTACCGGACTAAAATATTTTTTTCTTCCGGTTCAATATGGATGTCACTGGCACCCTCAATGACCGAATATTCCAGCAGAGTGTCAACTATCCGGACCACCGGCAGATCAGCCGCCAGTTTTTTAAGATCCTTTTGATCGTCAATTTTACCTAGCTTATTCGGGTCAAGATAGTCAAACTCGGCCTTAAGGCTTTTGTGATATTGTTTTAATGTGTCTGAAATGCTATCTGGGGTAGTTAAATGAAGGATTGGTTTTAAGCCGGTTTTCTTTTTGATAAATTCTATTATTTCAATATCTTCCGGATCCAGCACGGCTAATTTAATCTCTTTGTCAGTAGCGTCAAAGGATATTATGCCATGAGTGGTGGCAATCGGCTCCGGAACTGTAAATAGTACGTCTTTTCTAATGGTTTGGTTTTTAAGGTCAATAAAGGGGATTTTATAGAAGTTGGCCGCGTTTTCGTACAAAACCATGGGAGAGACAATTTTTTTCTCACCTAAATAGATCTCAAGTTTTTTACCCTTGGTTTTTGCTTCTTCCGCGTATTTATTAAACTGTTCTTTTGTTAGTAAGTCTGCTTTAGTAAGGATTTTTTTTAGTTGTTTGTTGGTGAACATTGTTACGAATTATCTCTCGACCCGGCTCGGGACGGGCGAATATACAAATTTACGAATATTTATTAAATTGTTCGCGTATTTAAAAATATATATTTTTTATGTCATGTATACAAAAAAGATTTGCACAACTTAGTTATATTATAACATAAAATGGACAAAAATAGAAAATTTATTGTATGGTTGATAAAATAGTTATATTGTTATATGGTTATATTGTGTTATCGCCTTCCCCTCGGCCTGGCTCGGGACAGGCGGCGAGCCCCGCTACAAATGGGGCACATGCGAATAATATGAAAAACAAAACATACAACATTATAACCATCGGATGTCAAATGAATAAGTCGGACAGTGAGCGGATAGCTGCTTATTTTGAGGAGCAGGGGATGAGAGAGGAGGAAGATAAATACAAGGCTGATGTGGTGGTTTTAACGACCTGCGGGGTCAGACAATCGGCTGAGGATCGGGTCTATGGTTTTGTCCCGCGGATCAAGAAAGAGAATCCAAACTGTTTTTTAATTCTTACCGGGTGTTTATCAGAGAGAAGTGATGTTAAAAAGAGACTAGAGGGTAAAGTTGATTTGTGGATACCTATAGGGCAAATTTTGAATTTTGAATTTTCTACCTCACCCCCAGCCCCTCTCCCTCGCAAGGAGAGGGGGGGATTTAGTGATAATTGTGGTTATTTGGAATTAAAGGCTAAATATTCATCAAAGTTTAAGGCGTTTGTGCCAATTGGGAATGGGTGTGATAATTATTGCTCTTATTGCGTGGTGCCTTACGCGCGTGGGAGGGAAAAGTATCGGCAAGCCGAGGATATCATTGGGGAGGTTAAGGATTTGGTTGATAAAGGATATAGGGAGATTACGTTGATAGCACAAAACGTTAATAGTTACTCATCAGAAAATCTAAATAACAAATTCCAAATTTCAAATAAATTACAAATAACCCTTCGACGCCGCTCAGGACAGGCAAAATCCAAAAAAAAGTTTTATTTTTTTAATCTTCTTAAAGAAATTAATAAGTTGAAGGGTGAGTTTTGGCTAAGGTTCGCGACAAGTCATCCAAAGGATATGAGTGATGAACTTATAGAAACTATAGCTAATTCAGAAAAGACTTGTGAGCACATTCATCTACCCGCGCAAGCTGGGGACAATGATGTTTTAAAAGCAATGAACCGAAAATATACGGTAGAGCATTATTTAGACTTGATTGGAAAATTGAGAAAAAAAATATCAGGGGTGGGGATTACAACAGATATTATTGTCGGGTTCCCGGGTGAGACCAAGGAGCAGTTTGTCAATACGGCTAAACTGTTCGAAGAAGTTAAATTTGATATGGCTTATATTGCCCAGTATAGTCCGCGGCCGGGTACCGCAGCCGCTAAACTGCGCGATGATGTGCCTAAGCAGGAAAAAAAGCGTCGGGAAGAAGCACTTATGAAAATACTTAGGAAAACGGCCTTGGGAAATAATAAAAAGTATATTGGAAAGACGGTGGAAGTGTTGGTTGAGGGAAAAAGCAAAGACGGGAATTGGCAAGGTATGACAAGGACGGGGAAGAATGTTAAGATAGACAGCAGACAGCAGACAGCAGACAGCAGAAATTTATTTGGAACGTTTGTGAGTGTTAAAATTAAAAAAGCTCAAGAATTTGGAATGAGAGGAGAATTAGTATGATGAATAATAAACAAAAGCAAAAAATTATTGTAATTGTGGGAACAACGGCCAGTGGGAAAACCACCCTGGCGGTTGATTTGGCGTGGAAATTTAATGGGGAAGTGGTTTCGGCTGATTCAAGACAGGTTTATAAGTATATGGACGTGGGGACGGGGAAGGATTTAGACGAATATACAATTAAAATTCCAAATAACAAATCCCAAATTACAAATAAATCACAAGCACCAAATTCTCCTTCGACCCCCCCTCGGTTTTGCTCAGGACAGGCGCTCAGGACAGGCAAATTTAAAACTTTGAAAATTCCATATCATTGTATTGATGTTGTACATCCTAATGCAGATTTTAATTTAGAAAAGTGGAAGAAGAGGGCAGAAGAGGCGATTAAAGAAATTAGCGGGCAAGGGAGAGTGCCGATCGTGGCGGGTGGGACCGGCTTGTATTCGCAGGCCTTGGTTGATAATTATGATTTAAGTCAAGGCAAGTCTGACAAGAAATTCAGGGTTAGATTGGAAAAAATGAGTGCTGAGTTGTTATTTAGAAAATTATTAAGAATAAACAAGAATATTGCAAATAAATTGAATGAGAGCGACAGGAAGAATAAGAGACGCTTGATACGGTGCTTGGAAAATAGGAATCAGGGACTAGGGAACAGGGAACAGGAACAAAAATACGAAGCGCTAGTATTAGGCATAACGTGGCCGAAGGAAGTTTTGCAAAAGAGGATACTTAAAAGAATAAATGATCGGTTAAAGAATGAAAATATGCTTGGGGAGGTAGAAGGCTTGCATATGGACTACAAGGTTAGCTGGAAACGTTTAGAAAACTTTGGTTTGGAATATAAATATTTAAGTTTATATTTACAAGGGGAGATCAGCCGGGAAGATATGGTTTTTGGTTTAGCCAGAGCAACATACAAATTCAGCCAACGGCAAATGACCTGGCTTAGGCGCTGGGAACGGCAGGGACGTGAAATCCATTGGGTGAAGAATAAAGTAGAAGCCAGGAAGTTAGTAAAAGTTTTTTTGTGAGTTGGTTAAATGCAAAAATCAAATCTCAAAAATCAAAATGACAATTCAAAATGTAAAATCATTAACTCAAGGTGGTAGAAGGATTAATTTAATATTTTTCAAAAAAAATAGGCCAGCAAGAAAGTTCCTGATGGCCTATTATTTTTGAATCATTGCTGCCTAAATTTAGGCGGCTTTTTGTTTTTTGATGGTTAATTTTGGGCAAACAGGGAATAATACTGTTCCCAGAGCTTTAATGTCGTTGTAGTTGGCCAGTTCTTCAGTAGAGATAAACTCCTCATCCTTAAGCCCGACCAAGCACTCTACATTTCCATTGCAAGACAGACACCGTGCTCTTGCCCAGAATAATTTTCCGGATTTTAATTTAACTGTTAATGCCATTTGCCCCCCCTTTTTTTGAAAATGAGCGTAAAAAAATATCCTCCCAATGGGAGGATATTAGAAACGAATTATATATTTTCGGCGGGTGAGATACCCGCTCGGGTAATAGAATATTTTTTGTTTTAGCTTAATAAATGTTTCAGGCACAAAATTTTTTAATTATAATAATTTAATTGTTATACACAGTATAGCATAAAATTAGAATTAAGAATAGAGAATCCTGCCTGTCGGCAGGCACGGTAAGAATTAAGAATATAAAAACCCGCATTTACGCGGGTTTTTGAGAATATAGTATGTCGAAATATTTATGCAGTTTTTTCAATAAATTCATCGTCATTAAAATTATCAAGAATTGCACCTGCCGTATTTTCCATACCTGAACCCTTTTCAGAATTTTTTACAATATTATTCAGCTCATTTATAAAATCTTGCTCTTCAAATTTCGCAGTACCATTTTTAAAATTTTCATAAGCATCTAGGATTTCTTTAGGTACAGTCATTTTTGGTAATTCTTTATCATTTTTTAAGCTATCAATTTTAACAACATCTAAATTCAAGCTTTTAATAATTTGTTCGGTAATATTTTTCGGAGTTTGTGTGTCTATGTCTGTTAATTTAATGTATAAACTAAAAGCCGTTGATCTTTCATCTTTGTTTAATTTTCTTCCAATTGTGGTTTCTATTTCTTCAGCTAATGTATCGTTGAATACGTTTATTCTTGCGGCAGTATGTCTATTTAAAGATTCTTTTTTCATTTCTAATTTAGGTATTTCTTCTAAAGGATTTTTATTCATAAATTTAAAAGTTAATTAATAATAATTATATAATAGCATATTATAGTAAATATGTCAAATATGAATTGATATTTTTTGCTTATTTTAGTAGTTTTTTTAATAATTCTGTAACTGTTTTTGGGTTGGCTTTCCCATTGGTTAATGCCATAGTTTTGCCGATAAGGAATTTAAGGACAGCTTCTTTTCCAGTTTTGAATTCTTCTACTTGAGCGGGATTATCGCTAATAACTTGTTTAATTGTTTTCTCAAGCTCTGCTTCATCATCAATTTGCTCCAGGCCCATGTCCTGCATGATATTACTGGGGTCGCCGCCGTGTTTATACATGTAAGCCAGTATCTTAGTGCCGGCCGAAGAATTGATCTTGCCTTGGTAAACCAGAGTGATTAATTCGGCAAAGTTTTCCGGGGTAATTTTAATGTCTTTGATTGATTTATTATCTTTCTTAAGATGAGTAAACAATTCAGTTATTAGCCAGTTGCTGGCGGCTCGGGCCAATTTCTTTTTTTGCCGCTCCCATTTATCACCGGTAGAATCAATCCAGGCGCGAAGCTCGGAGATTACTTTTTCTGTATAATCAGCCAGATATTTATCGCTAACTAAAATAGCGGCAGATTCTTCACTTAAATTATACTGCTCCATAAAACGCTCTTTTTTTTGTGGCGGCAGTTCTATAATATCGGTTTTGATTTTTTTAAGCCACTTAGCATCAATCTCGATTGGGGGAATGTCCGGTTCCGGGAAGTAGCGGTAATCGGCAGAAGTTTCCTTTATTCGTTGGCTGATAGTAATATTTTTTTTATCATCCCAGCCCCGGGTTTCCTGGATTAGTTTTTCGTTGTTTTCGATTGCCTCTGTCTGACGCTTTATTTCATAGATAATTGCTTTTTCTACTGCCTTGAAAGAATTAATGTTTTTAACCTCAATTTTGGGGTTTAATTTACTGTCGTTAAGCGGACGGATTTCGTGTTCAGTGTATTCCCATGTATTTTTTTCCTGCACACTTATATTAGCCTCACAGCGCATCTCACCCTTTTCCATGTCCGCGTTAGATATGTCCAAATATCTTAAAATTTGCTGGTATGTTTGGCAGAATTTTTTTGCCTCTTCGGCCGACTCAATCACCGGCTCGGTAACCAGCTCTAAGAGGGGAGTGCCGGCGCGATTAAAGTCTATTAGTGAATATGCCTTCTTCGTGGGGTGGGTGTTTTTACCGGTGTCTTCTTCCAGATGAACGCGGGTGATATCAATCTCGCGGCCATTTACCTTAAGGCGCGCGTCATAGACAAAAGGCAGGTCAAATTGTGATATTTGGTAGCCCTTAGGCAGGTCAGGGTAAAAATAATTTTTCCTGTCAAAC
>JAGLNE010000019.1 GCA_023139655.1 Candidatus Parcubacteria bacterium | reverse complement strand
ACAGACAGCAGAAAACAGACAGCAGACAACAGTTCTGTTGCTGGTTAAATTTTTTAAAATATTGAGGTTATAATAATTAATTTTTAAACATGAAAATTTTAGTTACCGGAGGGGCCGGATTTATCGGTTCCAATTTTATTAGATACTGGCTTAAAAATAATTTAGATGATAGTATAATAAATCTGGATGCTTTGACTTACGCGGGTAATTTGGAGAATTTGAGTGATTTAGAAAAAAATTCAAATTATAAATTTATAAAAGCTGATGTTTGTGATGTTGATAAGGTTAATGACACAGTTGCGCAAGTTGATTTGATTGTGCATTTTGCGGCTGAAACCCATGTTGATCGTTCAATAGCTGGGAGTAAAGATTTTATCCGTACTAATGTGGAAGGCACGCGGGTTCTTTTGGACGCGGCCAAAAATAAGGGGGGAGTCCGTTTTCACCATATCTCAACTGATGAGGTCTTTGGCTCACTTGGTTTATCAGACAAAGCATTTAATGAAAATACTCCCTATGATCCACGCAGTCCATATTCAGCTTCCAAGGCGGCCTCAGACCATCTAGTCCGTGCATATTTTCATACTCACGGCTTGCCAATAACTATTTCCAATTGCTCTAACAATTACGGCCCTTACCAATTCCCGGAGAAAATAATTCCTTTATTTATTACCAATATACTGGATGGCAAGAAAGTGCCGGTGTATGCCAAAGGGGAAAATATCCGCGACTGGATCCATGTGGACGACCATAACAGAGGAGTGGAGGATATTATAAAAAAAGGTAAGATTGGCGAAACCTATCTCTTGGGAGGCGACAGCGAGCTTACAAATCTGGAATTAACGAAAATGATACTTGATTTGATGGATAAAGATGAAAAGATGATAGATTATGTGAGTGACCGCCCGGGCCATGACCTCCGCTACGGCATAGATTTTAGTAGGACCAAGAAAGAGCTAGGCTGGCAGCCGCAAATTAAATTCAAGGATGGCTTGAAAGAGACAATAGACTGGTATAAAAATAATCAAGCTTGGTGGAAAAATATTAAATCAGGGGTTTATAAGGAGTATTACAATAAATAATATAGTTAATTTGTAATCAATAACCTATGTTCAAAGTATTAATATTAGGAGCTAGGGGCAATCTGGGGTCGCAGTTGATTCCGGTGTTTAAACGTGACTATGAAGTGATTGCCTGGGATCGGGATGAGATTGATATCACGGATTTTAAGCAGCTGGAGAAGAGCGTGCGAGCGGTTGAGCCGGACATTATTATTAACGCAGTCGCTTATAACGCGGTTGATAAATGTGAAGAAAGCGAAACCGAGCAGGAAAAAGCCAGGCAGGTTAATGGCGAGGCGGTGCGCAAATTAGCCCATATCGCGCTTGAACTTGAGGCTCTATTAGTCCATTACGTATCAGACTATATTTTTGACGGGGATAATAAGGAGGGTTACAAGGAAGATGCAATACCAATGCCGATCTGCAAATACGGTATAACTAAGCTCCTGGGCGAGCAGGCGGTACTGTCACTTGCTGAAGAAGGTCTAAAATACTATTTAATTCGTTCTTCCAAATTGTTTGGCCCGCGCGGCAAGAGTGAGGCAGCCAAGCCCAGTTTTTTTGATATTATGCTTAAATTAAGCAAAGAAAAAGATGAGATTGACGTAGTTAACGCGGAACTAAGCTGCTTTACTTATACTCCTGATTTAGCGGTTGCCACGCTTAAATTAATAGAAGATATGAAGCCATTTGGGATCTACCATATTACCAACACCGGGCCGGCAACCTGGTACGAGGCGGCGAAAGAAATGTTTAAGATCGCTGGTATAGATATTAAGTTAAATCCGGTAACACCCGAGCAGTTCCCGCGCCCGGCCCGGCGTCCCCGCTTTGCCGTACTCCTCAACACCAAGCTTGAGCCACTCAGAAGCTACCAAGAAGCCCTTAAGGAATATTTAACTAAATCAGACGACAGACTACAGACCATAGACCACAGAAGATGATTCTGTTTTCTGTTTACTGTTTTCTGTTTACTATCTTATGAAAGGAATAATTTTATCAGGCGGAAGCGCCACTAGGTTG
Source organism: Candidatus Parcubacteria bacterium (assembly GCA_023139655.1). Classification (GTDB taxonomy): domain Bacteria; phylum Patescibacteriota; class Patescibacteriia; order Patescibacteriales; family UBA12075; genus JAGLNE01. Next base: position 5,911 of record JAGLNE010000019.1, on the reverse strand, counting down.
CGGCCGTGTACAAAAATAACTTCTAAGCAGCTTTTACCGGTTTATAACCGGCCGATGATTTATTATCCGCTCAACACTTTAATTAAGGCTGGGATAAAAGAAATATTGATAATTGTAGCGCCGGAGCGGGCCGGAGATTATTTAAATCTGCTCGGCAGTGGCAAAGAATTCGGAGTTAAATTCACCTACGAAGTTCAGGACAAGCCGCGCGGGTTGGCTGACGCCTTTATAATTGGGGAAAATTTTATTGACCAGGGGAACGTGACTATGATACTTGGCGATAATATTTTTGAAGACGATTTTTCTAAAGAGATAAAAAGTTTTAAAAGCGGAGCCAAAGTGTTTGCTAAAAAAGTGTCGGATCCGGAAAGATTTGGCGTGGTTAAATTTGACGATAATATGCGGGCGGTGCAGATAGAAGAAAAGCCAAAAAAGTGGATAAGCGATTATGCTTTAACGGGTCTTTACATTTATGATGGCAGCGTAGTGGAGGCATCCAAAAGCGTTAAGCCGAGCGAGCGGGGCGAGCTTGAAATAACAGAGCTTCATAATTGGTATTTAAAACGGGGCGAGCTTGAAGTGGCGATGGTAAAAGGGGAGTGGCTGGATGCCGGTACATTTGACAGCTTGCTTGAAGCGCAAATTTTAGCCAAGGAGAAATTGCAGGATAAACTTGTGATATAAATTAAATATGGACATTAAATTAATTAAAGAAGAAAAAGAAGGTAAAAATTATCAAGCTGATGGTTTTAAAATATACTACCGACATAAAGGAATGATAGCTGGAGATAATTCTGAAAATGTTGAAGAATTTATATATTTAATAGTTGGTTCAGCGGAGATTACATTAAGAGATTCTACTTGGACAGTTGAGGCTCCGGTTAAAATTGAATTTCCCGCTAAGACATTTCACAGAATAAAAGCTTTAACTGATATAGTTTTTATATTATTTGAAAAGTAAAAATTTTCAAGATAGCATGAAGTTAGTAATTGGATTTATCACTTACGAAGAAAACACGGCAAAATATTTGCCGTATTTTTTGCCAAGTTTGATTGAGCAGAATTTTAAGGATTATAAAATAGTGGTGGCAGATAATTCCAATGAGATTAGTAATAAAAATTCGTATTATATTAGCAAGAATTATAAAGATGTAGAAATTATCTGGAGTAAAGGGAACGTCGGTTTTGCCAAGGCAAACAATATTGTTATTCGTCACGCCAAAGAACTAGGCGCGAAATATGTACTGTTTTTAAACCCGGATATGATTTTGGAGCCCACTGCAATAGAAAAGTTAGTTAAGGCCTTGGATTGTGACAATAAATTGGGTGCGGTTTGCTCGCGTGTCTATAAATGGGATTTTAAGAATAATACCAAAACCAAAATTATTGACACATTTGGGATTAAGGAGATAAGTGCTTTGCGCTTTAAAGATGTCGGGCAGGGCGAAGAAGACACTGGACAATATGACAAGGAAGATATTATCGGCCCCAGCGGTGCCGTTGCAATGTATCGTCTCTCCGCCCTTGAGAAAGTAAAATTAGCCCCCCCAAAAAATCTCCCTCTCCTTACGAAGGAGAGGGCGGGGGTGAGGTCAGGGAGTAGGGGGGAGGTATTTTTTGATGAGTTGATGTTTATGTACGAGGAGGATTGCGATTTGGCTTATCGTTTAAAGCTGGCTGGTTATACTTCCAGATGTGTTAGCGAGGCGATAATTTATCATGATCGCAGTGCCAGCGCCAAGAGAATGAGTAATTTGGCTAGTTGCCTTTAACCGCAAAAATAAAGCCCGCTGGATTAAGGAGCAAGGTTTTAAAAACAAGCATATTATATTTATTAAGCATTGGCGATCGCAAAGTTTCATACGCAAGCTGCAAGTTTTATGGTTTGCTTTCCGCATGTTTGTTTTTGTCCTATTCTTTGAGCAGTATTTATTTAAGCAATATATTGTATTATTCAAGATTAGAAAAAAGATAAAATAAAATCATATAAATCATATTAATCCCTGCTGAATTTTAGCAAAGATTTATATGATTTATAAGATAGATATGAAATTAAGTATTATAATTGTTTCCTGGAACGTGAAGGATAAATTAAGAGAGAATTTGAAGGCCTTGCTTGATAGCAAGGTTGATTTTAAGTACGAAATAATCGTGGTGGACAATAATTCCGAGGATAATACCGTCGCCATGGTCAAAAAAGAATTTTCAAAGGTGCATTTACTTGTCAATGACATCAACTTGGGACTAAGCAAGGCCTGGAATATTGCCTTAAAGCAAATTAACGGCAAATACGCCCTGGTTTTTAACCCGGATATGGTCGTACGCGAAGATACTTTACAGAAAATGTATGATTGGATGGAGAATAATAAGCAGGCAAATGTGGCCGGGTGTAAATTAGTGGACGAGAAGGGTAGATTAGTAAAACATGTTCGTTGTTTTCCGGATTTTGTTAATCAACTGGCAATTGTCCTTAAGCTACCGCATATTTTCAAAAATATTTTAAATAAATATTTGCGCAATGATTTTGATTATTCACGGGCCGCTCAGGCGGATTCAATTCGCGGCTCATTTTTTATGATAAATATGAAGAGCGTTCGCGAGCTTAAGTTATTCCGTAATTCCACCTTGCCGTACTTTGATGAGCGTTATTTCCTCTGGTTTGAAGAAGTGGATTATTGCAAGCAGATCAAGAAGGCTGGCGGCGAGGTTTGGTATACACCAGTAGCGGAGTGTGTGGATCTGGTTGGCGCGAGTTTCAAGCAAGTGCCGCGTGGAGTTACTCAGCGCTATATGCAGGATTCTCAGCTTAAATATTTTAAGAAGTGGCACCCAGCTTGGCAGTGGTTTATTCTCAGATTAGCTTGGCCCATTGGTAAATTTATGGCTATTATTGGCGAAAAAGTAGGTTTAAAATCTAAAGCTAAGACATAATTTATGGACAAGAAAGTAGCGATAATTATAACCCCGAATTGGCGTGATTATGGTGAGAAATATTTGCCGGATTTTGTGCCCAGTTTGCGCGCGCAGGACTATGAGAGAGGGATGAAGTTTTTTATAACCGATAATGAATCAAGTGATGAAAGTTTATCAATGCTGAAGAAATTTGTTCCCGAAGCCGCCATAGCAATAAATAAAACCAACGATGGTTTTGCTAAGGGTGTTAATGACGCCATACGATTGGCTCTTAAGAAAAGTTTTGATTATTATATAATATTTAATATTGATACGGTTTTGGACAAGTCATGTGTGCGTGAGATGATAAAAGCAACGTATACAGACAAAGTGATTGGTATAGTTCAGGCACGGGTGATGTTGTATCAAAATAAAGAGAAAATAAATAGTCTTGGTAATACAAGTCATTTTTTAGGTTTTGGATATTCATTGGGATACAAAGAAAAATTCGAAATTCGAAATTCGAAATTCGAAATTAAAAATATACATTACCCTAGCGGTGTAGCTATTTTGTTCACCCATGAGTTTGTAGAGCGAATCGGTATCTTTGACGAAGAGTATTGGATGTATAACGAGGATCAGGAAATCGGCTGGCGGGCTTGGTTGGCCGGCTATCGCTGTGTGCTCGCACCCAAGGCGGTGATATATCACAAGTATGAATTTACTAAATCAATCAAGCAATACTACTGGATGGACCGGAATCGGATCATTTCAATGTTAATATGTTATAAAATCGCAACCTTGCTACTAATATTTCCGGCGTTTGTTATAATGGAATTAGGGTTGATATTATTTTCTATCAGTGGCGGTTGGTTTAAAGACAAGATGAGAGTTTGGCAATATTTTTTGTGTCCTCGAACTTGGAAATATATTTGTAAGGCCAGAAAAAGAAATCAAGCGCTTAGAAAAGTTAAAGACAAAGAAATAGTTAAATTGATAACCGGCCGGATTTGGTACCAGGAAATAGACGACTGGAAATTACGTTTAGTAAATCCAGTGTTTAGCTTGTATGGGAGGATTATTAGAAGTTTAATATTTTGGTAAAAATACATATCACTTGGCACAGAGCACTTAGATTTTTCAATCAATGTGTTATGTGTTATGTGTTATGTGCTACGTGCTATGGATTTAAGTATAATTATTGTTAACTATCGAGATACGGAAAAAATCCTTGCCTGTCTTAAATCAGTCGCGGAAAGCGATTTGAGCGGCATTGAATATGAGGTTATAGTTGTAGATAACGGAGTGATAGAGAATATTGAAGCTCAAGTGAGTCTGGCCATTCCCACGGCCCGGTATATAAGTAATAAAAAGAATCTGGGCATGGGCGCGGGCAATAATGTCGGGATTAAAAAGGCCGAAGGAGAATATGTTTTGGTTCTTAACCATGATACACGGCTGCAAGCGGAAGCAGCGAAGAATATGCTAGCTTACATTAGTAGGAAAAAGAAGGTTGCTTTAGTAGCTCCGGAATTGGTCTATCCGGATGGCGAACATCAGGATTCTTGTTTTCGTTTTCCCAGTTTTTGGCTGCCTTTCTATCGCCGGACTTTTATTGGCAAATTTTTTAAGTCCCAATTGGACGCTTTTTTACTAAAAAATATTGATAAGCGTATGCCCATGGAAGTGGACTGGGTAATGGGTTCGTGTCTTTTGATCAGAAAATCCGCCTTAGAAAAGATCGGCAACGGTTTTGATGAGCGGTTCTGGATGTACTTTGAGGATATTGACCTTTGCCATCAATTATGGCAAGCTGGTTACAAAGTAATTTATTTCCCGACTGTCCAAGTGGTACATGACCATGGCCGCGGCAGCGCTAAGAAACCCTGGTTCATTGCCCCGCTAACCAACCGCCTGGCTAGAGCCCATATCATCTCTTGGCTTAAATATTTCTGGAAGTGGCGGGGGCAGAAAACAGAAAACAGAAAACAGACGACAGAAAACAGACGACAGACGACAGAAAGTTAATTATTTATTGTGTTATAAATTAATAAATATTTTGAAGATAGCTTTTTAGCAGGTCTGTTATCTGCTTTCTGCTTTCTGCTTTCTATCTTATGAAAATCAAAAAAGCAATTGTAGCTGTGGCCGGGTCTGGCACCAGGCTGCTTCCGGCAACCAAGGCCATGCCTAAAGAAATGTTGCCAATAGTTGATAAGCCAATTATTCAATTGGTAGTGGAAGAATTGGTAGAGGCTGGGATTGAAGATATTATAATGGTTACCAAATGGGACAAAAAGCCCTTAGAAGACCATTTTGACTATAATTGGGCTTTGCAAAATGACCTCAAGGAAGCCGGTAAAGATGAGCTAAGAGATGAAGTAAAGAAGATAGCAGATTTAGCTAATTTTATTTATGTCCGGCAAAAAGGACCTTACGGTAATGGCACACCCGTTCTTTCCGCCGCTAGTTTAGTAAAAGACGAATCTTTTGTTTTTGTTTGGGGCGATGATCTGGTAAAATCCAAAATTTCATTTACCAAGCAAATGGTGGATGACTACGAAAGAACCGAGCACTTAATGATCGGTGTTCAGGAAGTGCCCAAGGACCAGGTAGTTCGTTATGGTATTGTTGATGTTGAGCCAGATACTATGAAAATAAAAGGAATAGTTGAGAAACCGACAGTTAAGGATGCGCCATCAAACTTGGCTGATTTCGGGCGAATGATTTTAGACCAGAATATAGTTGATGTCCTTAAAAAAACGGCCCTAGGGAAAGGCAATGAACTTTGGGTTGTTGACGCCATCGCTAAATATATTAAAGATGGCGGTGATTTTTATGCTAAAAAAGTTGAGGACGGTGAATGGTTGACGACCGGAGACCCGCTTAATTATTTGATAACCTCTCTTAAATATGCCATGGACAGGAAAGATATTGGTAAAGAATTAATGGATTTTTTTAATAAGGAAGTATGTAGTAAGTAGACACGAAGATAACGAAAAAACACGAAAAAAACGAA
>JAGLNE010000018.1 GCA_023139655.1 Candidatus Parcubacteria bacterium | reverse complement strand
TTCGTTTTTTTCGTGTTTTTTCGTTTGTTTCGTGTATCTATTGTATCGTCAACTTATAAATTCCTTGCTGATTGCCGATGCGGGCCGAAAAATATAGGGTTTTGCCATTTAGGTCCAGTACCGGACCTTTGATGTCCTCAAACTCCAGGAGGCGGGTTATATTGAATTTATCCCGTTTATCAAGTTCAATTGTATTTATATTTTTGTTAGTCGCGTAAATTACATAATTATTGCTGGGGTGCCAAATGATTTTTTTGATTGGCTCGCTGATGCGGGTTAAGAGCGTGCGGTTCTGGTGGTTTACGTCATAGAGCCAAATTTCAAAGTCATTGGCAAAGAGCAGGGAGTTGTTGTCTATCCAAACACTTTCTTTTATATTGCTAATAGCGTCCCTTAATATTTTAAAAGTGGAAGAAGGGTCAATTAAATACAAAATTTGATGTTTGTCGTCATAAAGATTAAGAAGATTATGGTTTGGGTGCGCAAAATGATACTGGGCTTTAGGCAAGTCAAAGCTGATATTTAGCTCATCATCCTTGATATTTTGAATTAACAGCTGGGAATTTTGTTCTCCTCTTGTCACAGTAAATAGATTTGAATTTTTAACTAAGAAGTCATCAAAGAGAAGTTCGCTTTTGACGGTTTCTATTTTTTTGTTATTAATGTTATAGTTTTGCAGGCTGTTGCCTTGTTTATAAATCAGACTGTCATTGTTTTGCCATTTAATTTTAGTGATCTTTGGATTAATAATAGAAGATAGATCTTGGTCTTTCGCGTGGTTATTTAAATCAAACAGATAACTATTAGCGATTAGATGTTTATTATCAGGCGACCAATTGTAGTTAATTGCTTCCTCCCCAGTGCTAGTACTGACAACAGTATGAATATTTTCGTTTTTTAAATCAATCAAAGTAAGGCTGTCATCTCCTCTGGCCATTAAGTATTTATTGTTCGGTGATAGCGCGATATTGTCATACCGGCCGCTTTGTATTAGCCGGGGGACGTCATTTTTAAACAGGACTACGTCTTCGGCGTAAGTGGATTGTCCGGGTTCAACCACTAATTTTTTTTGCCAAGGCCAATAGCCGGGTAATTCAAGCCGGACATCATATTCCTTTGGTAAAAGATTTTTAATTTTTGTTGGGGTGGTGATGTGTGATTGAGTTTGGTCAAAAAAGCGCGCCAAAGGACGGCGCAACTGTTTGCCATTGAGCGATATGTTGGCCCCCTTAGGTTCGGTATCCAGTATTAATATTCCGGTTTTTTGGATGCGAAAACCATTCCCGATCCTAAGGCCGGTCGCATAGAGCGAGACCAAAGGGGTTATGGTCAAGAAAGCGATTATAAATAGAATGTAGAGTATTCGTCGTTGATTGAGATTCATTATAACATATGTCATTCTGAACCCGAGCGAAAGCGAGGGTGAAGAATCTCGAGAAATGACCACGGGATCCTTCGCCCCGCAGAAGCGGGACTCAGGATGACAATGAAATATTTTAAAAATTGAGTTTTTCGATTGCTTTGATGTCGGCGCCTAGTTTATTGAGGCGGGTCACTATATTTTCATAACCCCGGTCAATAGAGTAAGAATTACGAAGGATAGAGCGGCCTTTGGCGGCCAGCATGCAGATAAGCAGATTTAATGAAGGTCTAAGCGCCGGCGGGCAGATTATTTCATTACTTTTAAGCTTGCTTGGACCGGTTACAGATACCCGGTGCGGGTCCAGAAGCTTTATGTCAGCTCCTAGTTTATTTAATTCCGTATAATAAATTGCCCGGTTTTCATAGATCCAGTCATGGACCAGTGTGGTGCCTTTGGTTTGCGTCAAGATCGGGACAAATAAGGGTAGATTATCAATGTTCAAACCCGGGTAGGGAAGGGGATGTAGTTTGTCAGGCAGCGCGGTTAACTTGCTAGGCTTAATGTTAATATCAACCAAATCAAAATATTTATTGTCAGATTTGTAAGGCTTACTAATATTAAATTTTTGCCCCATTAATCTTAATTTTTCCAGCTCCAGGCGCAAGAAATCTATTGGACAATGGGTAATTGTCAGCCTTGATTTTGTTGTAATGGCAATAGAGATAAAAGCCATGCTTTCAATCGGGTCAGGCATTATAGGATAATTTTTGATTGGCTTTAATTTATTTACACCAATAATTTCCAGCTTCGGAGTGCCGATGCCCTTGATTTTCGCTCCGGCCTGATGCAGGAATATACAGAGGTCTTGCACCATGTAATTTGAAGCCGCGAAATGAATAATGGTTTTACCCGGAGTCAACACGGCCGCCATTATGGTATTTTCCGTGGCCGTGTCAGCAACTTCATACATGGTAAATTCACTGGCCTTAATATCTTGTTTATTTATTTGATAGCAGTCGTCTTGGCAGTTGACAGCCACTCCCAGATGTTCAAGAGCGATAATGTAGGGGCTGACCGTTCGTTCGCCCAGTTTGCAGCCGCTGGCCTTGGGTAGGGTAAATTTATCTTCATGGGAGAGCAAGGCGCCCATAAGCAGCAAACCGGACCTGGTTTTGATGAATGATTCGCGGTTTAAGTTGTCTGGTTTTAAATTTCCGGGATTAACAATTTCAAGTTCATGTTTGCCTGCCCAGCTTACTTTAATGTTTAAAGATTCCAGAATCTCAATAATCCTTTTAACTTCTTCAATTGCCGGTACATTTATCAAAGTAGTCTTTCCCTTAAGCATCGCGGTTGCACAAAGAATCGCCACCGCGGAATTTTTTGCTGAATTTGTCTTTATTGTTCCGGATAATTTTTTCCCACCATTGATTATAAAATTAGACATTGTTTATAGCGATAATTTTAATTATTTGAATCTATCCTTATATTATCGGCTATTTAGGGTCTTGGCAAGGGTAGGGTGGGTACTTGCCTGAAAAGAGCGAAATATGGTAAAATTTATAAGTAAATATCAGAGTAAAATATAAGAACGTTTAAGGATACAAGGGACAAGAAATAAGATACAAACAAGAGACAAATTAAAAATTAAAAACAGTTTATAATTTTTAATTTGTATCTTTTAATTTGTTTGTATCTTATTTCTTGTATCTTGTATCTTGCATCTTTTTATATGGAGGAAAACACAAAATCAAAAAAAATTAAGCGAATTATCTGGGTGGTATTAGTGATAATATTACTTTGGGTCAGCTTTGGCGCCGGCGTGTATTTAACTGGGAAGAATGAAGTATTACAAAAATTGGCCGCTAAAGAAGTAGTTTATGTAGGTCAGTTGCTGGGTAAATATCAGGAAATTAAGCCCGGTACGATCAGTCAGGATATAGACTTTAATCTTTTTTGGGAAGTTTGGGATGCGATTGAAGAAACATATGTTGACAGAGAAGATCTAAATGAAAAAGTTTTATTTTATGGCGCTTTAAAGGGCTTGGTCTCATCTATTGGCGATCCGTATACGGTTTTCATGGACCCAAAGATCGCGCGTGAATTTCAGGATGATTTAAAGGGGACATTTGAAGGAATCGGCGCGGAGATCGGTATTAAGAACGATGTCTTGACAATTATTGCCCCTTTGCCGGATATGCCGGCGGAAAAGGCGGGCCTTAGGGCTGGTGACTTAGTTTTGGCGATAGATGAAGGTTCTACGATGGGGATTTCCATTGATGAAGCGGTAGGCAAAATTCGCGGGCCTAAAGACACGGACGTAGTTTTAACAATTAAACGTGAGGGTGAGGATAAAGTAAGGGAAATAACTATTACCCGGGGCAAGATAGTGGTCAGCAGTGTAAGGACAGAGTTACGGGACGATGAAATATATTTAATCAAAATTTCGAATTTTAATGATGATACAAAAAGATTATTTGATACTGCGGTAAGGGAAATAATTAAGAGTAATCCGGAAGGGGTAATCCTGGACTTAAGGAATAACCCCGGCGGCTACCTGGATACGGCAATTGAGATTTCCAGTGAATGGATAGAGGATGATGTGGTAGTATCAGAGAAGTATAGCGATGGGCGTATAATAGAGCATCTAGCTAGGGGCCGGGCCAGGCTTAAGGGATTTCCGGCAGTGGTATTGGTTAACCAAGGCAGTGCTTCGGCTTCCGAGATCGTATCCGGCGCGCTTCAGGATTATAACGAAGGGGTGGTAATAGGTAAACAAACCTTTGGCAAAGGCTCGGTTCAGACTTTAAACAAGTTTGATGATGGTTCATCAGTAAAGATCACAGTCGCCAAATGGCTGACGCCAAATGGGCGGAGTATTAATGACGAGGGGATCATGCCTGATTATGAGATTGATCTTACGTTTGAGGATTATGAGGCAAACAATGATCCTCAGCTTGATGCGGCGGTTGCTTGGCTTAAGGGAGAAGAAATTTCAACATCCACTCCTGAAGTAGATGATACTGATACTAGCACTACGACCAATAACCAATAACCAATAATCAAGTAACAATAACCAAAAAAAATACAATAACCAATTTTCAAATAACCAAACAATTTGATTTATTGGTTATTGGTGTTTGATTATTTTTTGATTATTGTATCTTGTAGCTTGGTTATTATTAATTATATTTGAAACATGAAAGTCGTATTACTCAAAACTATCCCCAAGTTCGGTAAAAAGGGCGATATCAAGGAGATACCAAACGGTTATGCTCGGAATTATTTAATTCCCAATGGTATTGCCGATATTCTTACCAAACATACCCTAAACATGTTAAGTGCTCAGGCGTCTAAGAGAGAGCGCTTAAAGAAGCAAGGCAGTAAAGACAAGTTTAAGCTTGTCAGTCAGCTGGACCGTAAACGGATTGTTGTAAGCGCCAAGGTGAATGATACCGGTACTCTTTATGCCGGTTTGGATAAAAAGGCGATTGCCAAGGAGATAAAAGCTTTAGGGTTTAATGTAGAGCCTTTTGAAATTAAATTAAGACAGCCAATCAAAAAATTTGGCAAGCATACAATAGAATTGCGCATAGGCCAGAAAAAGGCTACAATAAAATTGGAAGTTTTGAAAGAAGAAATAGACTAATATAAACAACTGTCATCCTGAACGAAGCGTAAGCGGAGTGAAGGATCTCGCCTCTACATTCACGGGATTCTTCGCTCCGCTCAGAATGACAATAATATAATATTTCATCCCCCCTATATGAAAACTAAAAAAGCTAAGAAAAAGTCTTCAACGAAGTTTATTTTTGTGGTTGGCGGCGTCCTTTCCGGGGTCGGGAAAGGCATAACCACGGCTTCAATTGGCCGGATCATGTTGTCCAAAGGTTACCGGGTTAGTTGTATAAAAGTTGACCCCTATGTTAATGTTGATGCCGGTACAATGAACCCGGTTGAACACGGCGAGGTGTTT
>JAGLNE010000017.1 GCA_023139655.1 Candidatus Parcubacteria bacterium | reverse complement strand
CTTTCACGGGATTGCCACGGCCTTCGGCCCGCAATGACAGCAAAAATTATAAATTTCAAATTTTAAATTTCAAATTGTCTCCCTCCCCATGCAAAAATCGAGAAACAATTTTATAAAAGTTGATGATGGGCTTAAATCATCCCGGTTTTTGGTTGATTTGAATAATCTTGGTGCTGCTACAGAGGATAAGACCAGTGAGAAAAACAAGCTATTTAATAGAATTATGCCAGCCGGGTTTAGTTTGCCGGCTTTTTTAAATACAGAAAAACTAAAACGTTTATCTTTTTATCCTTTTTTTATTTTTATTTTTAAGGCTTTGTATCTTTTCGTCTGGATTATTTTGTTTAGTTTTCGCCTTGTAAGCTTAGCCTTTAAGAATTTTTTTACACTTTTTTCCTGGCTGCCTCGAATAAGAGAAAAACGAATAAAGAAAGAACAAAAGAAGGTAGAGTTAAAATCAGAAGAATCTGAGGAAAAAGTAGAAGAAGATTGGCAAGATGGCCCTAGGGAGAGTTTTGAGCCGGTTATAAATATTTCCGAGCCGATTGTTAATCGACCGCCCAGTATTTTTAGGTCTTTGGTCGCGTACGCTACGGTTCTGGTGATGATAGCCTTGCCTCTTAAATTACTTACTTACCAAGGTGTACCAAGCGAAATGGCTGGGCGGGTTTTGGGCACGACCGAATTAGCACTAAACGATATCATTAGCGCCGGGGTGGCTTCATCCGAGATTAATTTTGATGAAGCCAGCGCTTATTTTGCATCAGCCGAGCAAGGCTTTGATGTCGCCCGTGAACAAGTATATTTAATATCAAAAATTGCCGCTTTTCTTTCCCCCATAATTCCGAACGAAAAACTGCGTCAAGCCGAGCAGGCAGATTATATTATCCAAGCCGGTATTATTGCCGCAGAGATGGGCCAATATTTTAGCCAATTAGCCGATAGATTACTGGATGGAGGCGAAATAGAAACCGGTATTTTTATAATGAACTTAGCTGAAGCTAGTTATTACTTGGAAACGAAAAGTTTGGCCTTAGAGGAAATAATTGAGAAAATCGACCCACAGGTCTTTCCGGATGAATATGTTGCAATAGGAGAGATGATGAAACAGCAAGGAGGACGGCTTAGTAAAAGCGCTAAAGAATTGCGGCTGATATCGGATTTAGTTCTTAGCGCCAGCGGATTTGATATGGACTCGCGGCTATTGTTTGTGTTCCAGAATAATACCGAACTTAGGGGGAGCGGCGGTTTTGTCGGTTCTTACGCTTTAGTTGATTTCCATGACGGTGAAATTAAAAATATTGAAACTCCCGGAGGTGGTAGCTATGATACTGAGGCAGGCCTTTATACTTGCGTACAGTCACCTGAGCCACTGTGGCTAGTCAACCCCCGCTGGTATTTCTGGGACGCGAATTGGTGGCCGGATTGGCCAATGAGCGCGAGTAAACTGATGTGGTTTTTGGAAGAAAGCAATGGGCCTAGTGTGGACGGGGTTATTTCTATCACACCGACAGTGATGGAGAGGATACTCAAAATAATCGGACCGCTGGATATGACGCTCGAGTACGGTGAAATAATAACCCATGAGAATTTTTGGCCGGTAATACAAAGTATTACCGAAACTAAGCCTTTGGTAGCGAGTAGTACCGCAAGTACTACCGAGGAGCAAGTAAAGCCAGAACCCAAAAAAATAATCGGTGATTTATTAGCTTTGTTTTTAAGTGAGCTGCCTAAGCGTTTGGATAAAGAAAATGTTATAAAACTAATCGGAGTATTTTTAGATAGTTTTAATGAAAAACAGACTTTGGCTTTTTTTAACGATAAACTTAACCAGCAGATAATTAAGGATCTAAACTGGGACGCTGGTCTTAATGATACCAAGGGTGATTATTTAATGGCAGTTAATACTAATATAGCCGGTGGTAAGACTGACAAGGTTATTAGGGAAACAATTGACTTATTCACTCGCGTGGAGGAAAACGGCGCGGTTATTAATGAACTCAAAATCACACGCGAGCATACGGGTGAGAAGCAAGATGAATTCACTGGCGTACGTAATGTTAATTGGCTGCGCGTTTATGTGCCTGAGGGGGCGCGGCTAATAAGCGCAAGCGGATGGCGCGCACCGGATCAGGAATTCTTTGACAAGCCTGACAAGGGCTGGCTCTTAGACAAGGATATAGCCGCGAATGAAGCCATAGCCGTAACCCTTGATAATGGGACAAAAATATACACTGAAAAAAATAAAACAGTTTTTGCCAACTGGACCATGACTGACCCGGGGCAAACTACTGTTATCAAAATAAAATATGAATTACCTGTTAAACTGGATTATCACGCGCCGCCTTTACCCGTTAATTTGTGGGAGGAATTTATTTCTCCTCCGGAGTTAGCACTGATTCCATATAGTTTGATGTTACAGAAACAGCCAGGCAGTTTGGGCTCAAAATTTAGCCAGCAATTTATTAAGCCTTTGTCTCTCCGATTAATGTCCAGCTACGGTGATATGGAGACAAACCAGCACGGCTGGACCATAAATACCACGCTTATAAGCGACAAATTTTATGCCGCTACCTTTGAATAACAAGTAAAGATGTCATTCTGAGCGGAGCGAAGAATCCCGTGGATGTAGAAACGAGATCCTTCGTCGCTTCG
>JAGLNE010000016.1 GCA_023139655.1 Candidatus Parcubacteria bacterium | reverse complement strand
TACGCATTTTACGTATAAGCCTGCGGCTGCTAATTAACCTTAGTTGCGGTAAAATTACAGTATATTTATCTTTATCTATCTCAAATGTATGATAATAAAATCCGACTTTCTCATGACTAGTCAATGGCAATACCCAAAGCATATTACGATTAAACTTTTTAACCACTAAAACCGGCCGTTCAAAATTCGTGTTTTTACCGTCTTGTTCAAATCCAACATTTGAGCCTAAGCTCGCCCACCAAATTTCCCTGTCATGAAAATAAAATCTAGTATCATTACCTGACTCAATCCTAATCTTTATTTTAGTCCAATCAACAATCCTCCTTAATTTATCCATATTGCGCTATATTAAGCTTAAAAAATTTATTATTATTTATTTAAGCTTAACATAGACCACATTATGAAAAGATAAAGAAAGTATAAAATATTACAAAAAGCAGCTCTAAGTAAATAGAGCTGCTTTTATTATATTTGATTTATTTTACTTACTTATTTCAATATCTTCTCCACATCCTGAATTTCCTTTAAAGTCTTTTTTTCATTTCCATCAACCTTGTTCTTAAGATCTTCCTTGGCCTTTGTCTGGCCAACTTTGTTCGCGCTCAACTTGGCAAAAACAGAATCAATCGCCTTTTTCATTTCTATGGAATTGCGGCGCAAAATTTCCGCGATCTCTTTGGTTTCCTTCTTAAGCTTCTTGCGGATAAAGAGAATGAACCAAAAAATTATCAAAACAATCAAAGCAATCAGGAAGAGCAAGCTAACTAACACAGTAAAATAATTAACAACAAAACTGCCGATCATGGTAAACACCGGCGGCGACACCAGGAAAGTATACTTTTCACTTGGTTCACTGCAAATTCCTTTGTCATTTCTGGCTTCAGCCCAGAAGCTATAGCGCCCATTATCTAATTTATCATCATGAATATAAAGCCACTTGCCACCAGCGTCAACGGCCGAGCTTGAAGTAGCGACCAGGCGGCCGCCCTGTTCAATATAGATAACCACCAAGCCATTCGGGGTAGCGCCACCCTTAGCGTAGAAATTATCACTGGACTTAAGCTCCTTGGAATAACTATCAATCGTTGGCGCGGCAATCGCGCTGATAAAAAACTCAACCGTCGCGATCTGTTCGTTGCCAGCCTTGTCAATCGCTTTAATAATCGCCGTATGCTTGCCGGCTTTTAAACCGCTCACCTTGTGCGACTCCTGGTCCGGCGAGAGCTCACGGCCCGGCCCGTCAAGCCGGTCAAAATAGACTAAATATTTAGCCAAACCGGATAATTCGTCAGTGGTTTTAAAGCTAAGTTCCGGCCACTCGCCGATCTCTACCTCGGAAACCGCAACCTCAAAAGCCAAGGGCGGGGCAGTATCAATATTTACTTGGTAATGCGCGATCGTGCCCCAGCGGCTGGCGTCTTTTAGCTTTAAATGCAAATACCAGTGGCCATCTTTATCTACTGTATATATTTTTTCACCAAATAAGCCGTCTGAAGCCGAGCCCGGGTCAGTAAATGATTCTTGGTCAAAAGCAATACTCACACCAGTAATGCTTTCCTTAAGCTCCCACTTAAACTGCGCTTCTGTTTCTTTGTACCACAAATCCTGGTCCGGGTGAGTGGCTGATGTGATCACCGGCTTATTATAATCCGGCACTTTCGGCTTGGTCGGCTCCTTGGGCTTACTGGGCTTAATCTGCGCCGCGCCGATGGTAAAACTGGCACTGCCCATACCGGCAATTATATTGGTGCCTTTGCCATCGTTGGCCAAGACCGCGCCGGACGTAAAACTGACGCGCGCTTCACCGGCCCGCTTACCCTTGAATGTTATACCGATAATATGCCCGGCTGAACCATTGTAAGCCGGCGGCGGCAAACCGCCGCCAAAACGGATTATGCCGCCCGAAGCGCCCGGCTCGGCGGTCCAAAACGGGAAGATAGATCCGCCCTTAGACACACTAACTACATCAAGCAAATTGGTATCGTAGCTAATTGAGCCTTCAGCCGCGTTTATTACCTCACCGCCGGAATTAACCTTAACTCCGACCGTAAACGTAGCGCCAATTGCTTTGGTGCCGGACGATGGCGAGAGATAAAGCGTGGCCCCGGCCGCCTTGGTAGGCTGAGGACAAAGGCTTAGCCCTAAACCAAATAAAATTAATAAGGCATAAATTTTATAGTTGTTCCTCCTCATGGTTTTTATGACGGCTAATTTTTCTTATTAACCATATTATGAAAATAATAATAAATATAAGTATCGCTCCCGCGCCAAAGCCAAAGTAAATATACTTTTCAATCGGTACAATTTTTGGTTTTTGGAATTCAATCGGCGGAATATATTCAACCAGCCTTTCATTGCCGGCCTTATCAATTGCCTTAACCTTGATCACACTGTTAAGCGTCTGATCACGCAAAACATAAGGCATGTCCGAAACAACCCAGTCGGGCGCGGGGCGTTCACGACGCAGTAGTCGCCTCCACCAAGCTGTGTCCGGTTTTATGCCCAGTTCCTCAGTAGGCCTAATTTCCAGCACCTCATAACGGTCAATTCCGGTCTGCTTATCAACCGTAGTATAAATAATATAATACTTGCCGTCATATACATTCTGGCCTTTAAGCAGTTTAATAATAAACGGTTCAGGCGGGATCCGGTCTCTCTTGATAAGTTTATCCCAATCCAGTTCGGTTACTGCCTTGTCAGTGATCTTGATCCTCGCCTCGCGAGTAGCCAATATATCCTCTGTGCCCAAACCATCGTTTAGAAAAACGCGGGTATTCTCGCCAAAACTGACATTTATTTCGTCACTCTCTTCCTCAACCCCACCGATCGTTAATCCCGGAACCTTAAATATTATCTTGGCAACTATATTGGAATTCCCCGGATCACCCGGTATTTTACCGCAATAACCGCCCGGAATCCCACCGGAAAAATGAATAATCCCGGTTTGGTTGGATTTGCTCAGCTCCGCATCGCTGGGACGGTCCACCCAAATACTGACAAGCGACTCTCCGGTCATAAAACTGTTAACCAGCAAACGGGTATAGGGGAATAAAATCTCGCCCTCAATCGTATTGATACAACCGGTATTAAGATCGATCTTAATGTCAATTGCAAACTCATCGCCCGGACCATAGGCCCCCTCGCTCGGCTCCATATACAGAACAGCCGCCTGAGTAACACTTGGCATTAAAAGAAAAACAAGTATTAGTAATAATAATTTTTTATTTTTAATCATTTATCTATGAGTTACATAGTTAATTAGTTACTTAGTTACTTAATCAAAAAACTAAGTAACTAATTAACCAAGTAACTAATTAACCAAGTAACCAACACTCACCCTGTCCAATAAAACATCATAATACTAAAATCAATTAAATCTACTTTGCCGTCCTGATTCTGGTCGGCGCATTCATTGTCCGTGCCCCACCAAAAAAGAAGGATGGAAAAATCAACCAAATTCACCCGTCCATCGCCGTTTAAATCGGCCCCGGGACAAACCGCCTCGCCCCCGACCTTGCCGACATAAAAACTAACTGATTTGGAAAATCCACTTCTAATAATATTCCCTTCTACCGCTACCTGAAATAAGGCTTTAGCCGTGTGGAAATCCTCTGCCAAAGGCTCGGTATTAAAAACAAGTTCCCATTTGCCGTCTTCCAGGCTGGCTGTTTCTTTAATATGCTCCTCTTC
>JAGLNE010000015.1 GCA_023139655.1 Candidatus Parcubacteria bacterium | reverse complement strand
ATGTATTAACATGTTCCGCCCGGGACACGGCCACCGCTTCCAGCGCTTCAGTCGCGGCTCTTTTTGTCTCATTTTTCATACTTTGCGTTATTTGCCAAGTGCTGAATATAAACAACACTATAATTATCAACAGCGCCGCTCCAAGCAAATAAAAAATCGTGTTTTTTTCAATCGTGGTTATGCCAAATCGGTGAAAAATAAATAAAATCAAAAAAACAGCCGCCAACCCTCCAAATAACCAATAAATAACTACGGCCAAATCAATTTCTTTCTCACTCTCCGTTTGGGGCTCGGTTTTTAAAAGGTCTTTTTCCAGCACGCTTACAACGTACCACTCCCTTCCCAAAACATTGACCTTCTGATAAGCTCCGGCCCATTCCCGGCCTTCTTCTAAAAATTCAAGGTACCCGCTATTGCTTGCAATTTGATCCGGCCCAATTAAGGACGCGGCCGATCGGCTTTCGTCCAGCGTCTGGCTTGGGTTGCGGGAATCCGCCAGAACTACTACCCAATCGGTGGTTATCTCACCTTCGGAGTTTTCGTAGGCCTTATCCAAAAAAAATATGTTATTTTCCTTATTAAAGTCGCTATAGACCGCATTAGCTTTAAAATTAATGATTACCAACCCTAGTCTTTCCCCATTCATTTCAATCGGCACAATGTACCTAAGAGCGGGGGAATTTGTCCGGTTGGCAATGTTGATCGGCGAAACATAAACTTCGTTATTTTTGACAATCGCGGGGTTCATAACGTCACGAAACCAGGACTTATCTCCCTTATAATCGTTAACATCCTCTTCACCCAGCACTGAACCGCAAACTATGTAGCCGTTTTTATCAAACAATCTAACCGCGTCAATTTCGTCCATATTTTGGCTGTAAAAACGCGAAAAATATTCATACACATTTTGCCAATATAATTCCTTGTCCGCGGGATAAAACTTTTTTTCAGTTTCTGTGTTTGTAAGTATTCCCTCTTGTTGAACCTGACTAAGCAAATTCCTTATACCAATAGTTTGAGACAGTGACCTTATGTCGCGGCTGAAACCATTAACTACTAATTCAATTTTTTCCGCGACATTTTTAGCATTATTTAACAGACCCTCCCGTGCCATCAAAACTTGCGTGCCCTTATTCTCTACTGCTGTTTTCCCTATCTCCTTATATTCATCCAAATACGCGGTCGCACCCACAAACAAATTTTTACCATCCGCGGTCGCGCCGTCAACGCAGGCCAAATACATATACTTTTCAGTAACAGAGCCATCGTCTTCCTGCCAATTATAAAGGCCTGAAGACTCTCTACACTGATCGCCAATAGTTTGCCTTATAATTTCCCACCAATTAGACAAATTACCTTTTAACGCGTGTGTGTCAGTGTTAACTAAAGCTTCTTGCGGATGAAAATAAAAATACCCGGAATTAACATCAACTATAGCCGTGTAGCCGGTTTCTCCAACCCGCTGAACAGCTATCCTCTTAAAAACCAGGTCTACTTGCAGTTCTTTAATGGTTAAATCCGGATTATTTTTTAAATATTCTTCTACCTGCCCAGCTACCTGCAAAGCCCTTAGCTTTATTGACAGCTCTTCAAAGCTTTCTTTTTTCTCTTCCGCCAAAGCCAAACTAAACGGCATTAGCAACGAAACCGCCAAACCAAAAATCAATATTCTCTTTTTATATTTTATTAAACTCATTTATTTTTAATTATTTGCTTTTAGTTCTTTAACTTTTTTCTTCAGCTCGATCATCTTAAGCTCCCGGCCCACCATCAACCTATTAGCCTTTTTCAGCTCCAAATTTCTTTTATTAACCTCTTCCTCGGCCTGTTTGCGCTCGGTAATGTCACGGACAACGTGAATAATCTTTACTACTTGGCCATCTTTATTTATAATTGGCGAAGTATAAACCGACAACCACTTATCAAATTTTGGCTCAAAAATTTCCACTCGCTCCTCTTTCTTGCTTTTTAAAGCAACCGACATGGGACATTTGGCTATCGGCTGATTTTTATCATGAAAAATTGAAAAACATTTTTTACCGATTAACTCTTCCTTGGTTTTATCCAACATATCACACAAAGACTGATTCGCATTGATAATAGTAAGATCAGGGCTATGCAAAGACACGCCATCGGCCATAGAATCAAAAGTTTTTGACCATTCCTTGGCTGAATCTAATATTTTTTCCTCGGTTTGCTTGCGCTCGGTAATATCCTTATCTACGCCCCGATAACCGACCAACTCGCCGTTGCTATCTATTAGCGGCACGGCGTTGGTTAAAAGACAAATAAGCGCTCCCTTTTTGGTCAAATTCCAATTTTCCAAATCAACTATTGCTTTTCTGTCAGAAATAATCTTTTGAAAAATCCCGCCGACACGCCTTGCCTCTTCCTTGGACATTAGCTCAAATGGTGTTTTTCCAATAAGTTCTTCGGGCGTATAGCCCAAAATTTGTTCCACTCGTCCAGAGGCGTAAGCATATTTGCCGGTAGCATCAATTTCCCAAATCCAATCGGCTGAGCTAAGCACTACATCCCGGAATTTTTTTTCACTCTCCTTTAGGGCCTTCTCGACCTGCTTGCGATCAGTAACATCCCTGGAAACAAACAACAATTTATTGCCCAAAAGATTAACTACACATTCCATATTGCGCCAATCTCCTGACTTGTCTTTAATGCGATATTCTATTTTTTCACTGGCTTCCAAATCCTCTCCGGTTAATATTTTTTTTGCTTTAACGCGAATATATTTTTTTAAAAGGGATGACAATCTTTTTTTATCATCCATATGAATAAGGTCTGATCCGGATTTGCCAAGCAGTTTATTGCAATTATAGCCCAACAATTTTGTATAAGAAGAATTTAAGTACAAAAAGTTTACTTTTAGATTAAATTTTGTAACCGCGATCAAATCACTAGTGCTTTCTATAATTTTTTCATACTCCTCACTATTTAAAATATCTTTTTCTTGTTTTGCCATAAATTTATAAAAAAAGCCGACTAAAAACCGGACAATCTTAAGATTTGCCTAAAAATTAAATAAAAAACTCCTCCTTGGCTAAACATGGGATTGCGATTATTATGTCTAAAATAATTAATTTCTGTCAATATTATAACACATTTTACCCTAAAAAAACAAACTAAAAATGTGCGATTGGCATGGTAATTATAAATTTTGTACCTTTATTTCTTTCACTTTCTACTTTAATATTACCGTTATGCTTTTGGACTATTTCCTTGCATATCGCCAAACCCAGGCCAGTTCCCTTTTGCTTGCCTTGTTCTTTATCTCCAACGCGATAAAAGCGTTGAAAAAGCTTGGGGATGTCTTGTTCATCAATCCCTATCCCGTTATCAGCCACTATTAGCCTAATACTATCTTGATCTTGCTTAAGGCTTAAACTTATTTTCTTATCATTGGCTTCCTTCATATATTTAACGCTGTTGCTTACCAAATTTGTGATCATCTCTTCAATTGCCTTTTCATTCCCAAAAAAATTTATATGCTTGGCAATTTCATGATCTATTTTTATATTTTTTTCGCTTGTAATAATTTCATAGCTCTCAATTAACTCATTTAACAGTTTGCTTAAATTAAATTTTTCTTTTTTACCATCTTTGGTTTCGGATTCAAGCTTGGCCAGCCGAAGCATACCGTAAATAAAATCTGAAACCCGATCAATTGACCGCTCAATTGATCTTACTTTTTTATTATCTTTTACTATTCCGTTAAACTGCGTTAGCTCACCTTTCAGAATCGTAATCGGCGTCTGCAGGCCATGGGCCATTTCCTGCATCATCTTTTTTTGCTCTTCCTGCAGGCCTAATATTTTCGCGGTTCGCTTCTCAACCTTTCTCTCCAGTTCCTCGGAATACTCTTTGACTTGTTGAAATAATTTGGCTTTATCAAGAGCCACGGCCGCTTGATATGAAAATGTTTTAAACAGCTTTATATCTTCTGGCGTATACTGGTCTCCAGACAACTTTTTTGTTAATATTATAAGCCCAATCAGCTTTTGATTTAATAAAATAGAAACATAAATTTCAACGCCGTATTTGATTGCGTTTTTATGCGCCTGATTGATCGCTTTTATATCCGCGTTATTGGCTTTTTTTATTAATAGTTCATTGGCTATCTCCGGGATATCCTCTGTCAACAATATAGGTTGATTTTTTGCTTCTATTGCCTTAATTAACTCTAATGTAAAAAGCTCTCTGGTTTGGCGCATGCTCTCATTGGTATTTAATATAATATTTTGTTTTGGCAAGACAATGGCAACAAAAGAAGTTTTAAATATTTCCTGAATTTTATATATTGTTTTATTTAATAACTTATTAAGCTCAATATTTTGATTCAATATTTCACTTAATTCATATATTGCCTGGGAATAATCATACTTATTTTTAAAAAATATTTTATCAGTTGCTTTGCAAAAAACCTTTTCTAAATGCGGAACGCCATATATGCCCAGGACGACTGATAAACCAGCGGCAAACAATACTGTAGTATCAGATGACTGCTGAAAAAAGAAACCCAACACAAACACGAAAAAAATATAAACACCGACTATTACAGCCAACAAAGCGGAATAAATCATCCCGCGCTGGATAATAACACGGATATCCATAAGTTGGTGCTTGACAATTGCATAGGTCGTAAATCCAAAAAAGAAAAAAAGACCTAACGGTCCAAGTAGTTGTAATTTATAAATATTAAATGCAAACGGTAAAACTATATTTGTTAACGCGCCTATAAATATAGACAAAACTGTTCCAAAAACAAAATATTTAATTTGTAATCTTTGTAAATTGTTTACACGTTTATATTTACACAAAGGAATAACGAATATTGATGACACAAAAATAATAAAATGCAAAACAAATATTAGATAATAATCTCCAAAAATAGTTTCCACGCCGTCAGCTGTCACTATTTCATCCTTATCTATCATGTCAGTGAACATCGTAATATAATTCAAAAAAACCAACCAAACTGCTAATATTATATGCACTATCTTGCTTAATCGAAAAGTTCTTACTGGAAAAAAATAACCAAAATAAAATCCTAGATAGGAAGTAATTTCAATTATTGCAAAATTCAATCTACCTACAACTAAAATTATATCTTGGTCACATTCATAAAAAAAGAATAAAGTAACTACCCACCCTATTAATGAGAGGGTGTACAATGAGAAAAAAATGTTAACATGTGCTTTTTTATTTTTTAAAAAAACAAATATAGCAAAAATTAAACTGGCTAATAATATTATTATATAGATTAGCGTGTTAAAAGCTTCCATTCTTGTATAAAAAATTATTTTTTACTTCGTTTTCCCATTCATAAATGTTCAGGCTTAGATTATCTTGATACTGAGGAATTGCATTTTTTGCTAAATGGAAATAGGGTGAAACAGCCATTGCGCAACCGATTTCTCCACGTTCTACTTTAATTACTTTTATTCCTACAAAAATTTCTTTAAAATTTATTCTTTGATTCATTCCGATAGTTATAATGCTTTTTATTACTTTTTTTAATATTTCTTTTTTATATTCTTCTACGCTAAAAATATTTAAAGGTATTTTACCGACATCTTCCATTAACAAGCAAGCTTGCCTTTGTCTGTCCTCTGGGATACCAAGACCTTCAGCCGTATAAATAATACACTCTCCTTTGGCAATAATATTTTTTGATGCACACGGTAAATGCGATCCGGGTAGAAATGGAAATCTAGGCTTTTCTATCGTCCCTAATAGATTCTGAAAAGCATAACTTAAACTGTTAAGATTATATATTGGAATATTCTTGTTTTGAATTCTAAAATTTAATATCTCTTTTTTACACGGAAAAACATCATACCCCCAAATCAAACCGTTAGGTCCACAAAAGGAGGAAACTTCCATTACGTTTATTTGACTCAAATTAGCGTTTTCCACTTCCGCTAAATCAAAACAGTTAATTCTGTCTAAAATGCAAGACCCTTGATGAGAAAATTGAATTTTTGATTTAGCTGCAGTAAGTTGTATTCCTAACAAGTAGTTATTGGCCATGCTTCCACCCCAAATACCTTCACAATATTTATTTCTACTGCTTATTGAATTTAAAAATATTTTATAACTTCTTGTCATATATTTTACTAGATAATAAAGATAGGGGCAATTAAAGAAATCTAATTGCCCCTTCTGAAACTATTTACATAAATTTCTTTTTATTTTTTAACATTTCTTTATTCAGCTGAATCATCCTTTCCTTTAACATACTGTGTTTAGCCAAAAATTTATTTCTATTATCAAACATTTCATTCATCAGTTTTTTATTCTTATCTAAAATGCCCAATAAATATTCCTGAAATTTCTTAACTTTTCCACTCATAATAATTAAATCGTTTTTTTTATAATAGCAGACAAGCTTCCACCCAAAACGCATTCCATGTTGAAAAATTGGATTTGTTAAACTGGTCCATATAAAAAGAATTTTATACTCGTTTCTAAGAGCAATATCAGTCATTGGCACAGTCATTTTTGAAGGAATGTGCTCCCTGCCCCAATTTTGATATTTTGGGTATATACCTAAATCACGATAAATTAGTACTTTTTGTTGACTAACCGACTTTAAATATTGCCTAACCTTTCTTAACCCTTTTTCTTTTTCTTTTTTTGATATGTCATACGGCATATCGTCAACCGTCAATCCTTCAATAGCCGAAAATATATTCCATGCAAAACCGACCACCTTCTCGTCTGCAAACATGAGAGATAAAATAGGTTTTCTTTCTTGAGTAGCTGTTAATGCCTTTTTTATTTCAACAAGCGCGCTTTTTTGGGTCCAGTCTTCTTTCCAAGTATTATTGAATATTGTTTTATAGCAGTGGGCTAAGTTTAATAGAATATTTTGTTTAATTTTTTTTATCCCTTCATTATAAAACAATTCATATCTGATTTTTTCGTCTTTCATTTTCATACCTCCCCAACAAACATGTAAGAGTAAATAAAAAGTTATAAAAACAATATTCTATATACAATTTCTACAAATAAAAATCTCTCCTTTTTTAGTAGTTGCTTGACGGCTGGATCAATAGAATATTCATCTTCTTCCTCCTTTTCGAAAATAAGTGCGTTAATATTGATGAATTACAAATTCCTCCCTGAAATTTTATAATTCAATTATTTTATAAAGAGCAATAATTTACTTTTTTACATAATAACTATGCTTATACTTAATTATACTAAAAAAAACATTAAGAAATCATAAAGAAAGTATAAAATTTTCATAAAGAAAGTATAAAGAAATCATAAAGAAAGTATAAAAAACTGCCTTTTTGGCAGTTTTTTTGTTTATTATTAGTAAATTTTTTTAATCACCGTTTGCCTTAGTATCTATCTTATATCCCCTTCCCTGAATGGTATGAATCAGCTTTTTCTTGCCCGGAATGTCAATTTTCTTGCGCAAAGACACAATATGCGACTCAATCGTATTGGAAAAAGGGTCAGCGCTCATATCCCAGACATGCTCCATTATCATGCTTCTAGACAAAACTATACCCTTATTTTGCATTAGATAACTAAGCAAGGTAAACTCTTTCCTGGCTAAATATATTTCTTTACTTCCACGCTTGGCCGCGTGCCGGCTTACATCTAGGGTTAGATCATCCAACCTGTAAATCTCCTGCTCTATTTTATTCGGACGCCTAAGCAAAGCCTTGATGCGAGCTGATAATTCATCTATGGAAAAAGGTTTGGTTAAATAATCATCAGCCCCCGCGTTTAGTAAATCCACCTTAGTAGTTGCTTCCGATTTAACGGATAACATTAATATCGGTACGTTCCTGCCTTCTTTTCTAAGTGCCTCACACATTTCCTTGCCGGTTCGCTTGGGCATGATATTGTCAAGCAGTAAAAGATCATATTTATTACTGCGGGCAAAATCCAATCCCTTTTCCCCGTCGTCGGCCGTGTCAACCGCATAACACTCGGCTTCCAAACTTTTTTTTAAAAAATTCCTAATTTCTTTTTCGTCTTCAACGACTAAAATTCTCATATGCCTCCTTTTTAATTTATTAAAATTATTATTTATTTTTTAAAACTTTTATAAACTTGAGTTAATAATATAAAATACTTTTCTTCTAACATATTTATATTATAATCAAATTATTATTAAAAGTCAATCAACGTGAATTAATTTTGTTGCTAATAATCAGCGTTTTTGATATAATATACTTATGTTACGCGTTACCAAACACGGCGCGATTTTGCGTCCGAGCAAACTTAAATTCGAAAACAAATCTGTTTTTAATCCCGGGGTCTACCAAGACGGCGACAGAGTTCACATTATCTACCGCGCTTTGAACAAAGAGTTTATGTCCTGCTTCGGATACGCTGAACTTTCTGGTCCGCTCGACGTGGTCAAGCGCTGGAAAAAACCCATCTACACACCCAAATTAAAATATGAAAGCAAAGGCATAGAAGATCCGCGTATTACCAAAATTGGTGATACGTTTTTTGTTGTTTACGTCGCCCATGACGGACGCCATGCCCTTATCGCCTACATGCACGGCAAAAGCTTATTTAAGCTGAGACGCGGCGGAATTATTAGTTCTTTAATGAAATATAGTGATGCGGTTAAACTGTTTGAAGACGCAAGGCTTAAAGATGATTATTATTTTTTCGCTAGTTTTTACGAAAAATTCGCCCATAAAAACGTTAAAGTCTGGGAAAAGGATGGCCTTTTATTTCCGGAAAAAATAAGGGGTAAATACGCCCTCTTGCACCGTGTCTTACCGGATATCCAATTAGCCCGCTTTAAAAATTTCAAAGAATTAAAAACTGATAACTATTGGAAAAAACATATTAAAAATATTGATAAACACGTGGTTCTGGAGGGTCGGCACGGCTGGGAGGCCAGACATATTGGCGGCGGCGCCCCGCCGATAAAAACCCAAAAAGGCTGGCTAATCATCTACCACGGCGTTGAACCACGCAACAAAGGGCGGATATACGTGGCCGGCGCGGCCTTGCTTGATCTTAAAAATCCGACTCGCGTTGTCGCCCGGCTGCCCAAACCCCTCTTCGTACCCGAGCACTACAACGAACGCAACGGGCATGTGCATAACGTTGTCTTCCCGACCGGCACGGCTGAATTTAACGACCGCCTCTACATATACTATGGCTCAGCCGACTCCCGCGTATCCGTTGCCAGCGTAAACAAAGAAAAACTGATTAGGGAGCTATTGAAAAACAAAGTGAAAAATTGATTACAAATTGATTACAAACCAACAAATCTTTTCACAAATACAACAAATAAGTATAATGTCATCCTGAGCGGAGCGAAGGATCCCGTGATTGCTGAGACAGCGAGATTCTTCTCCCGCTACGCGGAATCAGAATGACAGATGTGTTTGTTTTATTTGTAGCTTTAGCCAGAGGCTGATCCGCCTCGGGCGGAGATTTGTTGGTTTGTAATCAATCTTCAACCATAAATCTAATCTCCCCATAATTACTATATGGACAAACGAAAAACCCCGTGCATTCTCTATATGGGTTCGTATCCGCCCCGTGAATGCGGAATCGCCACTTTTAATAAGCGTCTGACCACGGCGATTGATAAAGAATATAACCCAAAGATAAAAAGCAAAATACTTGCCATTAATTCTAACGGCACTTCAATCTACAATTACCCCAGGAAAGTGATCATGCAGATCAATGAAACCGAGATTGAGGACTATCTTAACCGCGCCAACGAGATTAACCGGGCCGCGGACATTAAGCTGGTTAATATCCAGCATGAATATGGCCTGTTTGGCGGCGAACAAGGCGAATTTTTGATTCCATTTTTGGAGCTTTTGCGTAAGCCGGCGATCGTTACTATGCATACTGTCTTGCCGCGCCCGGATGAAAAAATGAAAAACGTTGGCCGGGTAATCGCCGAAAAGTCAGCCGGTGTGGTCGTAATGAACTCACGAGCCAAAGACATTCTGCATGAAAATTATGGTATTAAAAAAAATAAAATAAAGGTAATACCGCACGGCGTTTTTAATGTTGCTTTTCCCTCAAAATCAAGCGCCAAGAGAAAACTTAATTTATCAGGCCGAATTGTTATCTCAACTTTTGGAATGATCAGCTGTGACAAGGGAATAGAATACGCGATTGAGGCCTTGCCCAAAGTAATACGCGAGCACCCCAATCTCCTGTATCTGATAATTGGCGCAACCCACCCACAAATATTAAAAAATGAAGGTGAAAAATACCGCAATAAACTTAAGCGCCTAATAATTAAACACCAGCTTGAAGATAACGTTAAATTTTATAACAAATACTTATCCGAGCCGGAAGTAGTGGATTTTCTTAAAGCCACCGATATTTACGTTTACCCCATGCTAAGCCGGGACCAAGCTTCAAGCGGCTCGCTTTCGGACGCTATGTCCTGCGCTTGCCCGGCAATCGCGACCGCCAGCCAATACGCCAAATCGGTAATTAATCACGAGCGTGGAATATTGGTACGATTCCGCAACTCCAGTGATATTAAACGTGCTCTTCTGGAAATGCTCTCAGACAAAAAAATGCGCAAAGAGATGTCAAAAAACACTTATTTCTATACCCGGCAAATGACTTGGCAAAACGTAGCGCTATCATACTTTAATAACTTTAACCATTTTGCTAAAATTGTTCCCCGCGAGCAGGATAAATGGCCGGCGATCAAATTTGACTATCTTAAAAATCTAACTGATTCGTTTGGCATGATCCAGTTCGCCAACCATACTAAACCGGATACCCATTCCGGCTACTGCTTGGATGACAACGCCCGGGCCTTGATCGCTTCAATTAAGTGGTATGAGAAGAAAAAAATTACCAGTACCCTGAATCTAATAAAAAAATATTTGCGTTTTGTTAAATTTTGCCAAAAACCAAACGGTAGATTCCGTAATTTTGTCAGCTACCAGCAAACTTTTAATGACCGCCAGGAAAGTGAAGACTCTCTGGGCCGGGCCACCTGGGCACTGGGCTACGCCCTACAAAGCAAGCGTCTTAGTGGTGACATAATACGCTCAAGTCGAAGCATGCTGAAAAAAGCCATTAAATCACTGCCGGACTTAAAGTCACCGCGGGCGATTGCCTTTGCCATTAATGGTTTAAGCTATGCAATTGAACAAAACGATGATAAGCTACTGCCGCCAAAAATGCGTGAAGAGATAACGGAGATGACAAAAAAACTAAGCGACAAGCTTGTCAGGCAATATGAGTGGCAAGTGAAAAATAACAACAATTCCGCCAAGTGGTATTGGTTTGAAGACTGTCTGACTTATTCTAATTATAAACTGCCGGAAGCGCTTTTCCGCGCTTACCACCTGACGCGTAATAAAAAATACAGGGAAGTAGCCGAAAAATCCCTGCGATTTTTAATGAATATAACCTTTGAACGTGATGAATATTTTTCCCCGATCGGGCAAGATGGCTGGTATTTCCGCAACGGAAAACGGGCCTATTTTGACCAACAGCCCGAAGACGCCGCCTCAGCGGTTGATAGTCTAGTTACTGCCCACCTAATTACGCGGAAAAAAATATACAAAAACAAAGCAAAACTGGCTTTTCAATGGTTTTTGGGAAAAAACCATTTGCGTCAAATGGTTTATGACGAAGCGACCGGAGGCTGCTTTGACGGCTTGGGCAAATATTCGCTTAACTTTAATCAAGGCGCCGAGTCGTCTGTCTCCTATTTGCTGGCCCGCCTGGCAATAGAACAAATCCCGCAAAAAAAATAAATATTAATATAAACGGTAACAGCGCTGGGCTGTTACCGTTTTTAGACCTCTTACGCTTATGTTTACATTTCTTCGTGCGCCTTACTATCAACTGATAGCAACAAGACTTATCAAAAAACACGCTTACAAGCGCAAGGCATTTGAGGACCGCGACGTATTGGAAAGAATAATATTTCCCTATATCTTGGCTAAATTCAACCCAAAAAAAATCCTTGACATCGGCCGGGAAGACTATCAGGAATTCTATAATGAATTTTTTCGCGGCCGCGAACTCTGGACCATTGATATTGACCCGGGAAAACTGGAATTCGGCTCGCTCCACCACATAACTGATGATGTTTCCAATATTAAAAAATATTTTTCCAATAACAGCTTTGACTTTATTCTCATGAATGGAGTGTTTGGCTGGGGCCTTAACCAACGTGAGCAAATCAATAAGACTTTTGATGCTATCCATGATATACTAAAACCAGACGGCATTTTTGTTTTCGGTTTTAATGATGATATTATCCCGCTTAAAGAAATTGAAGGACTTAAAAAATTATCTCCCTTTGACTTTAAACCCCTGAGTGGTTGTAGTTTCAATTGCCTTAATGGCAACCATAAATATAAATTCTATACTAAACAAGCACGCAACACATAACAATATTAATTATGGATATTACTAATAAGGCTTACAATAAGGCAGTTGAAGTAATTGAGGCGTGCGTACGCGAGCCTGGTTTTTACGCATCCGGCCTTAAAGGCGGCTACGAAGCGACCTGGGCCAGAGATTCTATGATTACCGCTCTGGGCGCGGCTCTGGGCGGCCATAAATTTAAAAAACCATTTCGCGATAGTTTAAATCTGCTTAAAAAATGGCAAACCCCTAAAGGGCAGATCCCTAATTGCGTGGGCTCATATAATCTGGACCGCCGCTCAGACAAAACATACAATACTATTGATTCATCTCTCTGGTATATAATTGGGCACTATGTCTATGCAATCACATATAGTGACCACAAGTTAT
Source organism: Candidatus Parcubacteria bacterium (assembly GCA_023139655.1). GTDB lineage: Bacteria > Patescibacteriota > Patescibacteriia > Patescibacteriales > UBA12075 > JAGLNE01. Next base: position 3,573 of record JAGLNE010000015.1, on the reverse strand, counting down.
TGCGAGCGCATAAAAACAGCCTGGCCCGCACTCTGGTTTGGCTCCAATACCAAGACCCGAATGAGGACTGGGTCCTTACCCAGCTCCCAACCATGGACTGGCAAGACGCTTTTCCGCATAAATACGGCCATGTTATTAATACCCAAGCGCTTTATTACGCCGCCCTAAATATGATGGGCAAAAAAAACCTGGCTACTAAGCTCAAACGCAATTTAAACGGCCAAACCTGGACTTACCTGGACCTTTACAGCCCAAAACTCGGCTATTATCTGCCCTGGAACTGGAAAAACCATGATGGCGACCGCGAGCAAGAAAAATGGTTTGACTCCCTGGGTAATCTGCTGACAATTATTACCGGCCTAGCCAGTCCGCGCATTGCCAAAAACATTCTTAAGCATATTGAAAAAAATAAAATAAACCGGCCTTATCCGGTTAAAGCAATTTGGCCGCCAATTAAAAAAGGTGACAAAGAATGGCACTCTTACTTTAGCAAGTGCGACGCCGGTACTCCTTTACACTATTTAAACGCCGGTATCTGGCCCATGATCGGCGGAATTTATGTAGTAGCGCTGGTTAAAATGAAAGAATATAAAAAAGCCGAGACTGAGCTTGAGTTATTAGCCAAAGCCAATTTACAAAAATTAAAAACTCGCGACTTTAAAACCGGCTATGAATTTAACGAATGGCTCCACGGTGCTACCGGCAAGCCCAAAGGCGAGCCTTACCAGGGCTGGAATGCCGGCACTTATATCTACGCTTACGAATGCGTCAAACAAAAACGCGTCTTATATTTTTAAATACTTCAAAATACTTCACGATCAGACACCAGGTGTCCTGAGGACACCTGGTGTTTTTATTTTCGATTAATATTTATCTACGTACATATGAACGTAGATATGTACGTACATTAAAAAAATTCGCGACAACAACCAAAAGCCGCGTCTCTCTCAATACATGAGTTACGCGGCCGTTTTTCTTGTTTCCATTTTAAATCTTTTAACCTCCTGCATCTGGATATCTCTCCTTAAAATCTTCTAAGGTAATGATTTCCGCTCCATAAATATTTTTTTGAGCATCTAAGGAACCACAGTACTCTTTAAACTTAAGATCCATACACCTACGCTCACGGCTTGCCTGGTTAAAATAAAAACACTTCCGCTGAATCTCTTTGTTTTTACAGGCCACACAAACTGACATAATTCCCTTGTTGCAAAAACTAATGAATCTATCGTTCATTATAATATCCTCCTTTCAAAAAAATAATACTATAGGGTTAAAAAATCATTTTAAAACCCCTTACTTTTAAAAAGTTAAGGGTTTTAGTCTCCTCTTATTTTAATTTATTGATTTTAGACTTTAATACTATTTTTATTTTTTGTCAATGGATATCATCTCTTCTAGCGTATTTAAGGCTTTTTTGGCAACGGTTTTATACTGATAATTAGCCATCGCGTGCTCGTACGCCTGCTTGCCGATCCGTTCCCGCAATTTATCATCCAAAAGCAAATTACGCGTATATTTAACCAAATCGTCAATTGAGGCGCGATAAGCAAATACTTTTGGCTCTTTAAACTTAATTTTATGGTCCGCTTCAAAACCCATACCCTCATAAGCCCATTCTTCGGTTAATTTAATAGTATCAGCCACTGCGGCTAAATATCCGGTTTCACCGTGAATTATAGTATCAGCCGGACCGCCCTTATTAATGGAGATAACCGGTTTACCGCAGGCCATGGCTTCAACCTGGATCATGCCAAAGCCTTCCAATCGGCTCGGGGCGGCGTAAATATCACAGGCGGAAATCAAATAATTCATAAAATCATGGGAAAACGCGCCCGAAAGATAAACAAACTTACCCATATCCAGGCCCGATTCTTCAATCAAGCGCTCTTCTTCTTCACTGTGTGTTTCGGCTGACTCCGAGTCCCAATGCTTAAGCACATATTTCCAGTCTTTGAATTCTTTATCAACTTCGGCCAAAGCCTTTATCATTTCCTGGGCGCCTTTACTGGTTACGTCGCCGCCAATCGTCAATATCATCTTTTCGTGCGGCTGAATACCAAGCATTTCCCTAAGCTTAATTATCTTAGGGTCTGCTAATGGCACCGGGAATATTTCTTTAGCATCAAAACCGACCGGCAAAGTACGAAAATTTTTCGTATCACAACCGTCCCGCTTATAAGTCTTGGTTACCCAGTCGCTGGTCGTAAACACCAGCGGCAAATCGCTGATCGCTTCCTGGTAATTAGCTACCCAGCCATCAGCCACAAACCAGGGCACCGGAATCACACCATTATTAAGCGGGCTATAAATTATGTCCGGCGTATAAGTCCAAGCGCCTACGCCAACCGCCACATCCGGCTTATAGGCCGACATCAGCCATTGTTTCTGAAAGCTAGGCGCGTGATGACCGGGCATCACGTCTGCACCAAGCTCCTTAAGACCTTGCCACAAAAGATGACCCTGGATACTAAGTCCATCCGGCTCTACCGGGTGGGCAAATAAAACCGCTATTTTCATATGATTAGACAACAGAAAGCAGAAAATAGACAACAGAAAAATCTTTAATCTAGCTGTTTACCTACTATCTGTATTTTGTATTTTAAATTCTTTAAAGGCTTCTGGGTTAGTACATAAACCAACATCTATTCCGTTATCGGCATAACCGTACATCTTAGCTACAATACGTTTCTTTTCATTTAGCTCTTTCTGGCTTAACTTTATTATATAATCAGAATCTTTTTTATATATCATTTTATTTATCTTTCCGGGATGATTCTGATAATTAAAAAAAAATGTTTTTTTGGCTTTAATCTTATTATCTTTTATAAATTCAGAAACCGCTTGATAAACGCCTTTATGACGAGGGTGACCGTATTCTCCGTTCTGTCCATGGGTAAATATATAATCAAATTTTTTATTTTTAAGCTTTGAATTAATTAAACGCTTGATTACGCCAATACTTTTTTTAAGACTTAACTTGTTCTCGTCTTCCATGTCGGTAATTACACCTTTTGCGCCTAGGTGTTTACAAACCGAGCGGAACTTTGGCGCGCGGTCTTTGTCACTGGCTCGACATAACGAAAAAATCGTCCAATGGACGCCTTTGTTTTGTAAAATTGTGCCGCCCATCCAGATCGTCTCATCGTCCGGATGCGCGACGACGACGAGCGCTCGCTCGTTGACACGCATCTTAAGCTGTTTCATACTTAAGCTAATTATACCGCATCAACGCGTTTAAGGCAACAAAAGAACGCTCACCCGAGCGTTCTTTGTTATTTTAATATCTAATTCGCATGCTTGCCCTTCCGTAGCTTTATGCGTAGGAGGGTGCCCCATTTGCCTGTCCTGAGCTTGTTGAAAGGTAGCGGGGCCGAGCGCGCCCAACAGAAGTACCCTTGGAGTAAAGCGAGTAACATTACTTTTCTTCTTTCTTCTTTATATTTATCTCCTTTTCCACGTCTTCAACTTCCTTACTGATAAACTCTTCGGAAATATCCAGAGATTCTTTTAGTTTTTCTTTTACGCGCCGCTCTGACTCGGAAAGGCCCGGTTTTTTATCGGCCAGCACCA
>JAGLNE010000148.1 GCA_023139655.1 Candidatus Parcubacteria bacterium | reverse complement strand
TTTGACACCCTGTATGCCGAAGGCCAGCGCCGCTATGTTGAAAGCCTTTCGGCCTATGCCCGGCAATTTCTTGGCTTAATGGACAAGCCGGACGTGGACCAGATTGAAGGCCTGTCCCCGGCGATCTCGATTGACCAAAAAACCGCCCCGCACAATCCCCGCTCCACTGTCGGCACTGTTACCGAAATTTACGATTACTTGCGCCTGCTTTACGCCCGCATTGGCATTCCCCATTGCCCGGACTGCGGGGATAAAATAAAACGCTATACAGTAGATGAAATAGTTAGTCAATCCTATAAAGACTTTTTAAATAAAGATGTCTTAATATTATCCCCGCTTATTAAAGATAAAAAAGGCGAGCACAAAAAAATAATCGCCAATGTCGCGCAGGCCGGCTTTGCTAGGGTGCGCTTTGACTCTGACGTGATCACTCTGGATGAAGCTGAGGACATAACGATCAATAAACAAAAAACACACACAATTGAAGTTGTTATAGACCGTTTGAATTTAAGTAATGACAAAGAAGACAAAGCCCGCTTTACCGAAGGAGTAGAAAAAGCTTTGGAACTTTCTGACGGATTAGCCACCATAGCATCCTCTTCTTCTGAAAAGAAAAATACTAAACAGGGGTCTGAAAAAACCTACTCTACCGCATTTGGCTGCCCTAAATGCGGTATTAGCCTGCCGGAACTGGAACCGCGCAATTTTTCCTTTAACTCACCGCATGGCGCCTGCCCGGACTGCAGTGGCCTTGGAACCAAGCTGGAAATTGATCCCAAGCTAATAATCAACCAAAATTTAACAATTGCCCAGGGCGCTATTCGGCCCTGGTCGCACAATACCACCACCGGCCAAACCTGGCTAATGCGCATCCTGGGTACAGTCGCCAACAAAAACGGTTTTGACCTTAACGCCCGCGTTAAAGATCTTGATAAAAAACAAATGGATATTATACTCTACGGTACCGGTGAAAAAAATTATCAAGTTGATTACGAGAGTGACAAATTTTCCGGTGAGCTTAGCACCGAATTTGAGGGCGTAATTCCCAATCTGGAACGACGTTTTCAGCAAACCGAGTCCGATTATATCCGCCGCGAGATCGAGCAGTACATGCGCGTTTTTACTTGCCCAACTTGCAAAGGGCAAAGGTTAAAAAAAGAAATGCTAGCCGTCAAAGTGGATGAGCACTCAATTCACGATGTAACTACCAAAACCATTAACGAAGCTAAAATATTTTTTAACAACTTAAATAAAGCCAAAAGTTTAAACGCTCGCGAGAAAAAAATCGCCAGCCAAATATTAAAAGAAATAAGCACCCGCCTGGACTTCCTCTTGAATGTAGGGCTTTCCTACTTGACCCTGAACCGGGCCGCCAATACCCTTTCCGGCGGCGAAGCTCAGCGAATCCGTTTGGCTAACCAAATCGGCACCTCCTTGGTTGGTGTAATTTATATTCTGGATGAACCCTCAATCGGCTTGCACCAGCGCGACAATAAGCGCTTAATCAAAACCATCAAGAAACTTCGCGACTTGGGGAACACGGTGATCGTGGTTGAGCATGACGAGGAAACCATGATGTCCG
>JAGLNE010000147.1 GCA_023139655.1 Candidatus Parcubacteria bacterium | reverse complement strand
CTCCATTTCCTTGACTTTTCTCTGATAAAACAAACCTATTTACCAAAAAAAAGCCAAGCACTAAGAATATAATGACTAGCGCAACTAGCACAACAACATTTTTTTTGCCATCTGGATTAATATCCGACATAAATTAATTTAAATAATAGGTATTTAGCTCAATTACCGCTGTCTGCGCCCCGGGATTGAACTCAAGATTCGTAATATCCATCAACCTTATATTTTTTTCAACCCGGCGCAGCAACATTTTAAGGCCCTTGTAATCCACCCCGACAAACATGGCCTGCACAGCGATTAATTCTACCCCCTGGACTTTTATGTTTGTGACCTTTTGACTAATCGGTTTTTTCTGGCTGGCATCATTGGTCTTGGGCTGCACTGTCAAGGAAACCAGCAACAGGCCCAATTGATCGGCCAAATTCTCCATTTGTAAAAACAATATCTCAGGAGCCGGGTCCGCGGGCAGTAAATACTCAACTCGCTCACGATCACTATGGCTAATGGCATTGTAATTATTGCGATAGGTGCTTAAACGGGAAAGAATACGCACCATGTCGGCTTTTTTATTTTCTTTCTCCTCGTTGGTAGCGGAAATTTCCTTGGCAATTGATTCGTATTTTGGTTTTAGTATATAAAAATAGCCAAAAGTCAAAATAGCCGCCACTAAACCAATCATTAAAAAATTAAAATACCTGAATAAAAAAACATCCCAAAGCCGCTTCTTTAGTCCTCCTTCTTTTTGGCTGATTTTTTTATTTGTATCCGTAATTTAAATCCCGGCTATTTTAAAAAAATTTTTGGATCAAGCTGAATTTCCAGAGTTACATCAACACTGGTGAATCCCTCGCCATCTTCTGTTTTGTCTACGTGCAAAGACCCGCCGGCAATCTTCACGTTTTTGACATATTCATTCGCTTCCAATATCCTAACCTGATCAGCGATTGCTTCATAGCTTGATAATCGAATCGGTAAATTGTACTTACCCTCGGTATTGCCGGAAAAACCACCCGCCACATAAGCATCCGAGAGCAAATTATTTTCTAAAAACTCAAAAAAATTCGTCCAATAAATATGATTATCCAACAATTCTGTTGCTTGCTGTAATTTTTTTTGAAAATCATCAACCACCGTGATATCTTCGCTGGTATTAATGATCTTGTCCGTCAAAATTTTTATATCACCAGCCAACTGCTCTTCCACTATCCGGACTCTTTTTTCCCAAAACATAAGTGCGCCATACAATGTCCCGATCACCATCAAAGTCATTATGATAACTGGCAGCAACACCCGAAAATTTCTATCCCAATCCACTATCATGGTTACCTCGCCTTTAATTAAATTGGTTCTTAGCATTTGGGGAGCCCGCCATTTATCAGTGATTCCAGGAACAAGATTTTTCACGATCCGCTGCTTAACAGTTTTAAACTCAATCTTACCTTTTGGCTTTTTCTCCGATTCCTCCGACTTGTCAACTGTCTTTTCTCCATTCTCGTCTGTCGGCTTCTGTCGCCTGGCTTTTTCGCTTTTAACAACATCCCGATAGCTGGTCAACACTTTTTTCTCTTTTCTAAAATCATCTGACTTTATTTTGGTTTGCGGCTTAGCCTTAAACAAACTACTTAATTTAGCCGCCAAGCCATTGCCGGTCGATTTATTAACGCTGGAATTATCTATTTTAGAATCTAATCTTTTATCCAAAGCGCCTGTATCTAAATTGGGCGCTGAATTTTTTTTATTATCTGCCATAATCAAAAATTTTTACTCAATCTCACGCATGGCCAGGCCAATCGCCACTGACATACGCGGACCAATTTCATGTAAAAGCGGTTTTAAGCTTTTTGGATAAGTAATTCGAGCCCACGGATCACCAATGATCACTTTCATATCCAAAACTTTGGCTAAATATCCGACTAAATTCGGCAACAACACTGAACCGCCTGAAAGGATTACTTTTTCCGGCTTTTTTTTATTTTTATTTTGGTACAAGTTTGTCGCGTACTTGATTTCGTTCACGATCGGCGAAATAGTATCACTGATGATTTTCGGCGTTTCGTGATGTGATTTTGAATCATTTTTTACATTAGCGCCCATATCATGCTTAAATTGCTCGGCTTGAGCAAAATCAATCTTCATCTGCCTGCTAATGGCCTTGGTAATACCAACTCCGCCCACGTCAATAGATCGATTAAGCATAGGTATACTTTTGTCAACAATTGTCACGTCCGTAGTGCCAGCGCCAATTTCCACGATCATAATGGTTGACCGGTCATTACCAAGCAACGACCGAACCAAAGAAAATGTTTCGGTTTCCAGACTTAACAAGCTTATTTGCGCGCTTCGAAATATTTCAATATATTTTTTAACCAAAGTTCGCGGCGCCCCGGTCAGTAAAACTCTAATATTATTATTTTTTGGCTTGTCTTTGTCATGTTCATCGTTGATCTGCTTCCAGTCAAGAATCATGTCTTCCAAGGGCAGAGGGATAACTTTTTTGGCCTCCCAATGAACCGCGGCCGACATGTCCTTTTTGTTAATACTGGCTAAATTTAAAACCGAAGAAAATACCGAAAAAGTCGGCAACGCCGAAACCGCGCTGCGGCTGACAATGCCGGCCTCATCGCAAATCTTATTAATTATTTCCGCTGTATAGTTAACGTCTTTTTGCCAATCCCTTTTTGAAAAACTAGCATTTTCACTAAAACCGTATGACTCCAATTTTATCTGGCCTGATTCCTTTTTTAGCTCAACTACTTTTATACTGGTACTGCCGATATCAATCCCTAAATAACTGCTTTGTGCTGAAAATAAACCCATATATTATGTGCAAAATCAAAAAACTTAATTGAAAAAAAACTCAATTTATTATATAATATAATTAGATAAAATAACTTTTAATAATAACCAAAAAATCTAATAAACCAAAATCGACTTACTCTCGTTCATTAATGTTAATTATAACATAAAATATCAATATTTTCAAAAATATGATACGAAACTTTCTGCTTCGCTATAAAAATATCTTTATTATTACCGGTTTTGCTTGTTTAACGATTTTACTAGGCTTTTTAATTTACCTGTTTTTCTTAAAACCGATCATTTCACCGCCGGAAGAGCCGGGAATCGTCGCTGACCCTGGTGAATCAGGACGTCTACCGGTCGGCGAACCGGGAAGTGGGCAAGTCGTTGACGATGGCGAAATCAAACCGCTCCCAGGCGAGCCAGCCAAACCAATAACTAAACCGACTAGTCCAATAGCTAAGGGCGGTCTTACTGAAACAAAACCATTAAATAATGTCCCTAGTTTAAGCCCCACTCTGAGTCAAGATGGAAGCCAAATTCAATATTACGATCAATCCAGCGGTTTATTCTACCGCCTTGACAAAGACGGCGAAGCGGTCCTAATGTCAAATCAGGTATTTCATAATGTTGAAACAATAACCTGGTCTCCGCAAAAAAACAAAGCTATCCTTGAATACC
>JAGLNE010000146.1 GCA_023139655.1 Candidatus Parcubacteria bacterium | reverse complement strand
TGATTTGCACCCAAGGGCATTATATAATTCGTAACCTTGTTAAGATTTATCCAGCAAAAATACAATCAAGCCGATCACGGCCATTACGCCGGATATCACCCAAAAACGCATTACGATCTTCGGCTCGGGCCAACCCTTAGCCTCAAAATGATGATGGATCGGTGAAGACAAAAATACTTTTTTTCCGTTTCGCAATTTCTTGGATACAAGCTGGACAATAGTCGACATTGCTTCAAGTACAAATATAAAACCAATAAAAGGCAAAATAAAGGCTGTATTAGTATATAGCGCGACCAGGGCTAATGTAACGCCCAGAGACATTGAGCCGGTGTCACCCATAAAAAAACGCGCCGGGTTAATATTAAACCACAAAAAGGCCAAAAGCGCGCCCACAATCACTCCGCAGAAAACCGCCAAATCAAAACGCTCTGTCACAAAAGCGATCACCGCGTATGACGCGAAAGCAATCACCAAAGTCCCACCCGCCAGGCCATCCAAGCCGTCGGTTTGGTTAACAGCAAAAGCCGTGCCAATTACAACTGAGATAAAAAATAAAATATACCACCAACCAACATTAAAAAATCCCAAAAAGGGAATATGAATAAGGTCCCAATCCAGCTTAAAATAGAACCACCAGGCACCCACCAAGGCAATTACCGCGTAAATCACCAGTTTGTGCCAAAATTTGATTCCCCGCTGTTTGTACCCAAGGCGCCTGGCGTCAAGAAAATCGTCCGCCAGACCCACTAATGCGGAAGCGACTAAACAGCCTAAGGGTAAAAGTGTCTGGCTGCGGGAAAGGAAATTCAAATTCTTCAAAATATCCATAGGAAAAATTTTCGCCAAATAAAAAAAGGCTAAGGCGAATAAAAGCGTAGTAACCCAAATCAAAACCCCGCCCATTGTTGGGGTACCGCTTTTAGCCTGATGCATTTTGGTAAATATCGGTGTTGAGCCATCATCACGGATCTGCTTGCCCAACTTATGCTTATAAAGAAAATGCGTTAGCAAAGGCGTCCATAAAACCGTAAACACAAACGCCGAGGTGGTGAAAAATAAAAGTTTAATAATGTAAAAATCAGTCATAATAAAGTTATCGAAAATTAATTAAATAAACCGAGGTTACGGCAGCCAAGAGCATTATATTCGCGATCAAGGCCGGTACTAGCAGTAAATGCGCTAAAAATTTAACATCCCGCTTATTGTATGAACCAACGATAAGAAGCAAAACAATGTTAAAAACAATGAATATCAAACCAAGAACCGGGATAACAAAAATATTTTTGCTCTGGCCATAATGGTCAATGCCGAAATCTACGCTGTAATGCAGGGCCATCATCGGCTGGTCTATTTGCGTAAAAATAAATACGGCAAAAATCCAAACCAGTATATTAACCAAGAGCATAAACCCCAGATATACTTTAAAAAACAAAAAATTAAAAAACTCGCCTAGGGCCTGCCGGCTCATTTGTTTAAATAAATGAAAATGATGAAAAAATTTTGCAAAATTAAACATAAAAAATTGGTGTTTAAACGCCCTTATCCATGGCTTCGTTAGCAAGCCTGTCAGCCTCTTTATTCTGCTCGCGAGGGACATGGTTATACGCTACTTTTTTAAAATTAAGTGAATCATTATAAATACTAACGAATAAGGGCTGTAAATCTTTATTTTTTACTTTGTAATTACCATTTAATTGCTCAACTACCAGCTGACTATCTAAATAAAACTGAATTTCCTCTGCGTTTAGTTCTTTGGCCTTTTTAATCGCAGCAACAACTGCCTTATACTCGGCTTGATTATTAGTGGCAACACCTAAATACTCGGAAATTTCAGCGATTAAATTTCTCTTGTCATCAAATATTATTGCGCCAATCCCGGCCGGCCCCGGGTTTCCCCGCGCTCCGCCATCGGTATAAATTATTAATTTTCGTATACTTTTCATAAAAATAAATATGTTATGTGTTACGTGCTGCGTGCTATGTGCTTTTAATATCAATTATCTTAAGTTGCAACTCTCGCTTACCATTAAATTCATTAAACTCAAGATGATAAACAATATTAACTACGTCGCCAACCGTTAAATGTGCCCATTTTTCTGTCTGGCCAAAGCCAAGAGCAGTAAGAACCCTGGACTTATCGTCTTTTACGCGAAGCTTAAGGTGCTGGCCCTCCAGACCCATATGCATAATATCCATGATCTTTACTTTCTCACTAACAAAACTCGGCCGGTTATTGTTCTGGCCAAACGGCGAAAAATTATTTATCTGCTCGGCTAAGCGCTCGCTCAAGTCACCAAGGGCTAATTTGGCCTCAACACACACTCGTAGTGATAAATCAACATCGCTCAAGGCTTTGTTACTGATTGAAATTATTTTCTTTTCAAATTTACGAAGATTCTTTACTCCCAGGCTAAAGCCGCAGGCCGCCGGGTGTCCGCCATATCTGGTCAAAAGATCAGCGCACTTCTCAATCGCGGCGATCAGATTAAAATCCGCCACAGAGCGTCCTGAACCCTTAAAGCCGTCAACGGTCTTGGTAATTATCAGGGTTGGTAAATTATACTTACTGGCTACCCGGCCCGCGACCAGACCGACTACCCCCTCGTTCCAATCGTCTTTATTCTTACTTTTGTTGTCCGGGCAAATCCCGATAATTATTCTGTCTTTGCTCTTGGTGTCAATCTGTCTCTCAACCTCGCTAAATATTTTTTCTGTTATTTGCTGCCTCTCAATATTTCTCTGATTCAATCGATCAGCCAAAGTTCTGGCTTCTTTAGCGTCGCTAGCTATGAGCAGCTCATAGGCCGTATTGGCCCGGCCCATCCTCCCGGCGGCATTAAGCCGCGGACCAATCTGAAACCCGATATTCCAAGTGTCTATTACTCTATTTTTATTTAAACCGGCAACCCCAATCAATTCTTTTAAACCCAAACGCTTAGTATCGTTTAGCGTCTCCAAACCAAATTTAACTAATATTCTGTTTTCCCCTAAGAGACTTACACAATCGGCCACCGTGCCGATCGCCA
>JAGLNE010000145.1 GCA_023139655.1 Candidatus Parcubacteria bacterium | reverse complement strand
AGCTTTTAGGTTTTAGCTTTTTAGGGTATGAAAGTTATATTAACAATAATTATTCTAGTAATATTTTTTTCGCTAACTTCGGTGGGCGCTAATTTATTATTAGACCAAGATCAGGACGGCGTACCTGACCAGGATGAGTTGAATATTTATTTTACCAATGTCAGTGACAAAGATACGAAAAAGGATGGTTATAGTGATTTTATAGAATTAACTTTTGGATTTTCCCCACATAACCCAGAGCCAATCAAACTTGAAGATAATGACCAGGACAATGATGGACTTTCGGACCGTATGGAATTGAATTTTCATACCAATATTATAGACCCAGACACAGACCAAGACGGATTTCAAGACGGCGAAGAGATCGCAAATAGCTATGACCCCCTAAACAAAGATAAAGTTAAGCTAAACAAAAGAATAGAGATCAATATTGGCGCGCAAGAGTTAAATTATTTTTTGAAAGACGTACGAATGGGGACTACAATTATTTCAAGCGGCATTAATAATTCAACCCCCAAAGGCATCTTTGAAATAACAAACAAGCATCCCAAAGCCTGGTCGCCATATGGATTGTGGATGCCGTATTGGAATGGCCTTAATGACGGCAAAATAGGCATCCATGAATTGCCGGTTTGGCCCAGTGGTTATACCGAGGGCGAAGACCATTTGGGCACGCCGGTATCGCATGGCTGCGTCCGCGTCGGGCACGAAGCAGCAGCATTTCTCTATGACTGGGCGCCAATTGGGCCAGAGGTGTTTATTTATTAGCGGTTAGTTAATAACATTAATCTATGTATTCAAAAAAAGTAATAGAACATTTTAAAAATCCGCATAACCAGGGAGTAATTAAAAATCCTGACGCAGTAGGCGAAAAAGGCAACCCGATTTGCGGCGATGTGATGAAGATCTATCTTAAAATCAGCAATAAAGCCAAAAACCAAATTGAGTATATAGAGGATGTAAAATTTGAGACCTTGGGATGCGCGGCCGCGATCGCAATCTCGTCCGCTCTAACAGATATGGTCAAAGGGAAGAGTATTGACGAGGCGCTCAAGATCACAAAGGATCAGATAGTCAAAGAACTAGGCGGTTTACCGGCGCCCAAAATACATTGCTCCATGCTCGGCGTTGACGCGCTGAAGCAGGCGATAGAGAATTATCAAGATAAGAATAATGAATGAAGAATTATGAATTATGAATAAATTTGAAATTGATTTATTAAGATATTAAATAAGAAATAATATGACAGGAGAAAAAATTAATATTGAGGAAAAAATTAAAAAAGCATTGGAAAAAGTTCGCCCAATGTTGCAGGCCGATGGCGGAGATGTAAAATTTATAGAATGGGATGACAAAACAGGTACGGTCAAAGTGCGCTTAGCCGGCATGTGTGTTGGCTGTCCGATGGCCGGCATAACACTCAAACAGGGGATTGAAGAAGATATTAAGAAGGCGGTGCCGGAGGTTAAGGAAGTGGTTTCAGTATAAATTTATAATTGATAATAAACACCAAATGAATTTGGGACACGATATCTACGTTTGAAGCAGGTAAACACTAATATTAATTAAGCTTTATATAAATTAAAAATTATTATGTCTATATATTTTGACCATAGCGCGACTACGCCAACAGATAAATCAGTGTTAAAGGCCATGGAACCGTATTTTAATAGTGTTTTTGGCAATGCTTCTTCTATTCATTCTTTCGGCCAGGAGGCGCTGGCCGGGGTTGATAAGGCCCGCAATCAAGTGGCTGAATATTTAAACTGCGCAGCAGAGGAAGTAATTTTTAGCTCCGGAGCCACTGAATCTGACAATCTGGCTGTCAAGGGGCTGGTAAAAGCTCTCGCGCGGCAAGGAATTAATAAACCGCATGCTATCACGTCCGTGGTAGAGCATGATGCCGTGCTTGAGCCGT
>JAGLNE010000144.1 GCA_023139655.1 Candidatus Parcubacteria bacterium | reverse complement strand
TAAGCACGATGTAGTCACTTGTGAATTTTATAATATTGATGATCCATGTGGCTATAGCGTTTGGGGATATAAGTATAATTCAGACACAGAAGCGCCAATCGCGGGCTGGGAAATAGAGCTTGTTGAACCAACTGGTTATCCAGTCGCGGCCACAACCACTGACGTCAATGGTTATTATTATTTTGATGGCCTATGTGAGGGTCAGTATTATATTGAAGAAGTTTTGGGCGATTGGACTCAAGACCAGCCAGTTTCTGGTTATTTTGACGTAATCATACCTGATATGTATGATTTTTATGGGCCCTATGATTTTTGGAATACACCTCCTGCCGGACCATCAACCGGCTCAATCACAATCATTAAAGAAACCGCTATTTCATCTGAGGTTATATTTGAGTTTAACGGCGATATTGGAGAATTTGAGTTAGGGGACACTGAAAGCCATACTCAAGATGGGTTAGAGGCTAGTACTTATTATATTTATGAAGAAAATTTGCAACCAGGTTGGTATTTTGCCGATTTTGATTGCGGTGATGCTATAATAATTGATTCGGATAGTGTAGGTGTCTCTATTGCTCTTCGTGAAGGTGAAGATGTAATTTGTACGTTTTATAATATATACGGGGAAGGCACGATTGAAGTTTGTAAATATGAAGATATTAACGGCGACGGTGAGCCTGATTACGAAGAATACGCAAAAGCGTCTTTATGGGATAAAATTAAGTCAAGCATTGTAAAAACCGCTCACGCTATGATGCCTACTGGCTACCCGCTTGGCGGATGGATCATGAATATCGTTGGTGACAATAGTCATACTGACAGTGGTCCAACTGACAGTGGAGACGGTTGTATTAGTTTTACGGTTCCTTATGGTACTTATACTGTTAGCGAAAACACGCAGACTGGCTGGACACAGACATATCCAACCGATTGTGGCGGCGCGCCAATCAACCATACGGTTACGATTGAGGAGGGTCATGAATATGAGAGGGTATATTTCTTAAATTATGATGATCCTACATATTGCGGCGATGGAATAGTACAATCTCCAAATGATGATGGATTTTATGAAGAATGTGATGGTTCAGCACCATGCGGATATACTTGCAATAACGATTGTACTTTAGAGAAAGAATCATCCGGCGGTGGGACGCTGTTCCCGACTTTTCGCGGGGGCGGCACAACCGGGCAAACATCCAGCCCATCCACTCCGACAGTCGCCGGTGAAGAAGGCGCTCCGGTTTTGGTAATTAGCAAAACCGTTGACCAGGAAATTGTAAATGTCGGTGATGAGGTAGAATATATTATTACCGTAACCAATAACGGCAGCTTAACCGCTTTTGAGGTTAATTTGGAAGATCTGCTTCCTGAAGGATTAGAATTCGTTGATGACGAATCAAGCACCAAGAGCTGGGATTTGGGCGATATTGCCCCGGGCGTAAGCAAGTCCGCTACTGTAATTGTAAAAGTAACCGGTGATATAACCATCGGTACAATTACCAATACGGCCACTGCCGAAGCCGCCAACCATGGCGCGGTAGAAGCCTCAGCTGACGTGGAAATAGTAGAAGTGGCCGTCCTGGCCGAAACCGGTTTTGACCTTAAAGAATTTGTCCTGATGTTTATCGGCGCTATCTCACTCGCGGTACTGACAGTCGGGCTAAGACGCCGTTTACTGGCATAAAAAAACTTAGACAAGAATCAGATATACTAAACCCCGCTTTAATCTAAGGCGGGGTTTATAAATTAAGATCAGTGTATTAAAATTATCGCGTAAATACATTATTAAACATCAAAATAGAGGAGGAAAGCCATGAAACAAAACATAGCTGTGTTTATTGCCATTGCAATGCTGGCTTTGCCGGCATTAGCAGGAGAAGAAGGATTTATTGGTCATTCAAACAAAGACAAGCTTAGCCGGCAATTGATCGCTTTATGCGATGAATGCACATGTCTGGTTGAAGAATTGGACTCGCTACTGCTAAAATACGCGCGCGAAGCCAGAGAAAACATGGCGATCATCCATAACAAAAGAGAAACAGCCATACGTGATCAGGAAGAGAATAAAAAATATTTTGTCGGGGTAATAATTGATTTGCCGATTCCCAGGAGCGAACAAGAGGTTCATGAATTGAATAAAAAATTGAAAAAAGCAATTGACGACTGGCATGAAGCTGACCGGCTGCTCACAAGAGCCAAAAAAGACATGAACTATTCAAACGCCTATTATTTCCAGCTGGTCAAGGGCACTGTTACGCGCGGCCTGTATTGCCAAAATCATAGCACATTGCTGCACTTGCTGGTTCAGGACAAAGTAATACTAAAAGCGCGCATATTGCAAATGTCAACAAAGCTGTGTTCATTATTTAAAGAAAGAAAAGAGATCGCCGTTGGCAAGCAGTAAGCCGAATAAAATTAAAAAGCCGTTTCGTTTGTTTATACAAAAGCGAAACGGCATTTTTTTGCCGGTTTTTTGACAATATAATAAAAATCATATAAAATGAAAGTAGTTTCAAAAAAATGAAAGTAGTTTCAATATAAAATTATGGGTAAAATAACAAAAAATTGTGAAAAAATAATATTATTTTTAGGAAATTATCCTGAAAAAAAATTTTTTAGCAAAGAAATCGCTGAAAAATTAAGCATTAGTTTAGGCGGAACGCATAACGCCTTAAAATATTTAGCTAAAGAAAAAATAGTAGAGCAAGAGCAAAAAGGCAACATGAAATTTTATTGCATTAACGAAGAAAATTCATTAGTTAAGCAATCCAAAATAACAGC
>JAGLNE010000143.1 GCA_023139655.1 Candidatus Parcubacteria bacterium | reverse complement strand
ATTCTATCGGCAAAGCCAGCACCCGATCAAACATAGTTTGTTTATAATTTTTGCGTACCAAAAAAGCATTAGAATTTTCAATCACCCTGCCTGTGCCATGAAACATCCAAAAACCAACTGTGGTCGCTATCAGCAGACTTAAATTGCGAATTAAAAACCCAAGCAGTTCCGGATCATCCGAGTTAAACTGGATTGAATTGAATATTCGGCCGATGATGAGTGGCTCTAGCAAGAATATACCGTTTGCGATAACAAACAAGACAATATAAATAAGCACGTTTTTCTTCCGGTTGAATGAATAACGCCATACATAAGCGAATAAATTTATTATTGGATTTTTCCTTAAATTCATAAATACACTAAAAACCAGGGGTTGCCCCCTTAAATTTTCCTTAATCTTCTATATAATAATACGTAAAACTAGAGCTTTTGTTACAAAATTAAAGCGGGAGAAAACTTGCTGATCTCCCGCCTTGTCATAATCTGTTAAGATAGGGCTGCAAATTAGTATGCAATTAAATATTTCATGCAAATTCCTGTAACTCTGATTTTTCCGACCTTTGCTCGTACCCCGTTCCTTGTTGCTGTTTTTTTCCCCCAATTTGAGGATATTTCAAGATCGCCACTGTCAAGAATCTCATTAAATTTATTAAACAATTTATAGATTTCTGGCGATTTTTTCGTTCCTTCTTTCGCACAAATATAAAGCCGCCATATACCATATTCATAAGCGACCCAAGCAAAAACATCTTTTTCGTTAGTTGACAGATAATTCCTTTCTCCCTTATTTTTCTTTAATATTGCATGGTAATGCGGCCTCGAAAACTTTTTTGCCAGTCTGTGCTCTAAGGCCCAGGTACTCATCGAAATACTATCCAGACGATACATGGTAATTAATTGGATATTATCGCAGATGGTTTTCGGATTAAAACGGCCGTCTATTTCTGCCTGTTTTATGGCTTTGATAATATAAAAGAAACAACCAATAGCTTCTCTGATTTTGGCAATCTTGTTTAAGCCATTTTTAGGAAAACAACAAAAATTAAAAACAAATTTTACCCTTTTATAAGTAAGGTTTAAAACAAAATCAGTATCTTCTTTACCGTGTATATGCAAGGTGAAGGGTTCAACCCCCAATAATGACATTCTTTCTCTTTCTAAATACCGGAATAAAGATTTTAATTCGTACTTTTGCATCTGGGTTACTTTATACCTACTGATAACCCTCCCCCGTATTTGTCTTTCCCCACTGCTAAACGAAAAACTTAATGTTTGTTGTGGCATAACTCCCATCCTTTCTGCCTTATTGGCAATTTTTAAAGATCTATTTGATTTTTTGTTTTATTTTCTTATTTTAACAAATTATTCCCTATTTCAAAAACATCCCCAGCACCCATAAATACGACAACATCATCCCGCCTAATCTTAGTTTTTAAATAATCAGTAGTCTCGTCAATCGTAGGGATATATTCTGTTGAATTTTGAATTAATTTAATTATATCTTTGGAGTGAATACCTCCATGCTCCTCCCGGGCCGAGCCGTAGATGTCCAGAATAATCAGCTCATCCGCATTATCAAAACTCGTGGCAAAATCTTTAAGCAAAGCTTTGGTGCGGGTAAAGGTGTGGGGCTGGAATACGGCAATTATATTTTTACCCGGATATTTCTCTCTCGTGGCCGCCAAGGTGGCCTTGATCTCGGTCGGATGGTGGGCGTAATCGTCAATCAAAACCGCGCCCCGGTACTCCCCCATTGTCTGCATCCGCCTAGCCGTGCCAATAAAATCCTCCAAGTGTACACGAATTTCGTTTAAAGGCACATTTAATTCAATTGCGGCCGCAATCACAGCCAAGGCATTTGAAACATTGTGTTTCCCCATCAGTTGAATGACAAAATCTCCTAGTTCGTTTGTCTCTTCGCTCCCCTCTTCTTGAGAAGGAGAGGGGCTGGGGGTGAGGTGTACCTTGAAATATTGTTTTCCAGCTTCACTCTTAATATTATAAGCTACATAATCAGCAACTTCATTGATCGCGTAGCTAATTACCCTTGCGCGACAATTAACATGAGCGGTTTTCCGGATGACTGGATCATCAAAATTGGCGATTAAGAACCCTTTTTTAGGAATTTTTTTAATAAATTCTATAAACACCCTTCTATACTCATCTTCTGACTTAAAAAAATCCGGATGGTCGTATTCAATATTATTTAGAAGCACCGCTTTTGGTAAATAATATTTAAATTTGTTTTGGTACTCGTCAGTCTCTAATATTAAATAATCAGATTTTCCTATCAAAGCGTTGCCTTTAAACTGTGGCACATTAGCCCCTACCATTACATTTGGGTCTAGGCCGGCCTTATTCAGAACAAAACCCAGCCAAGCGCTGGTTGTCGTTTTTCCGTGAGTACCGGCAACGGCAATACCGAAGTAGTCTTTAAAAATACTTCCCATTGCCTCTGGATAAGAGATAACTTTCTTTTTGCTTGATAAGGCGTAAGCCAGTTCTTCATTGTTCTGAATATTATATGCCGTAGAATAAACAATTAAATCAACATCGCTGGGAATATTTTCTTTTTTAAAACCAAGGAGTACCTTACAGCCGCATCGCTTTAAAACCTCATCGGTCATAAATACATCTTCTATGTCTGACCCAAGCACATTTATATTTTGTGCCCGAAAATACTGAGCTAAAATAGTCACCCCGGCACCCTTTATACCAATAATATATATATTTTTTATATTTTTTAAATTCATATTTTTTGCTACTGAATTAATTCAGTAGCAAGTGTTATTATTTTAATTCTCTCACCCTGACACTAAGTGTCTTATTTCAAGGCTTTACGTCAATCATAACATAAACAATTGTCATCCTGAGGAGCAAAGCGACGAAGGATCTCGTCTCTAAATCCACGGGATTCTTCGCCTACGGCTCAGAATGACAGTGTTTACTTAATCAACTTCTCAATTTCCTCAGTAATTAACAAATTCCCGTCCGGTTTAATGATCGACTGGATCTCCTCGGAAAAATTCCTTTGCAGCACTTCATTATCCAAAAGCTCGCGGATATTATTGATAAACATGCCTTTGTCCAATTTATTTTGGTCTAACACGATTGCCGCGTTAGCCGCGGCAAAAATACGGGCGTTATCTTCCTGATGCGAATCTGGTATGGGAATCAAGATACTCGGCTTGCCCAAAAAGGCCAGCTCGGTTAAGGTGGCCATGCCGCAGCGGCTAACCACAATACTGGCGGCTGAGAAAGCCTTGATAATGCCAAAGGAATCAATAAATTCAAAAATCCGATAATTAGGGTTGCTCATAGCATGTTCACTGGCCAACTCGGACATTTTATCTTTACCGGCAATATGGAGTACCTGGCAAAACTTAGTTAGATCAACCAAAGAATTATCAACCAAATCATTTATCGCCTTAGCGCCGGTGCCGCCCCCCATTATCAAAACTACTTTTGAGGTCCCGGTTAATCCGAATTTCTGCCTTGCCTCGCGGGGAGCGATTTTTATATCTTTAAATTCCCGACGGATTGAATTTCCCACCCAAACTGCCTTAGTGCCATAATCGGCGAGTGACTTGGCAAAGGTAACGGTAATAGTCTTGGCAAATGGAGCCATTAACCTGTTTGCCAAACCGGGCCGGACATCCTGCTGATGGATCAA
>JAGLNE010000142.1 GCA_023139655.1 Candidatus Parcubacteria bacterium | reverse complement strand
TCTGCTTTCTGCTTTCTGTTTTCTGCTTTCTGTTTACTAACAACATATGGCTCACAAAAAGGCTGGCGGCAGTGCCGGAAATTTAAAAGATTCAAAAGGCAGGCGTCTCGGCGTTAAGCTTGGTGATGGACAATATGCTAAGCAAGGCGCGATCATTATCCGCCAACGCGGCACTAAATACCATCCCGGAGATAATGTTAAAAAAGGCAGTGACGACACTCTTTTTGCCACCACCGCGGGATTGGTTAAATTTACTACCAAGAAACTGCTTAAATTCAATAATCAATTGAAGCAAAGTAAGATCGTAAATGTAGTGCCGATTAAATAAGAAAATAAAAAAGTAATAAAGTAATAAAATAATTTTGTAAATTTAAAAGTGTACACCTGGATGTACACTTTTATTGTTGCAAAAACGTTAATCTGCAAGCTCTTTTTCTAATTCGTGGATTAATCTACCTTCTTGGTTAAATGATTGCCAATTAGGCGTGCCATCAGCTGGCCCACTTTGTCCGCTTGTTTCTTGAAACTCCGCAAACTCATTAATTTTCTTTTCACGATTTTTCTTTATAATCGCCAGTCCGCACTCCTTACATTTTTTACTACTCAATATATTCATCAATCCTTTAACATCTATAATCTTTTTAGCCATTTTTAACCTCCTTATTTATCTTATTTTCTTACTTATCTTATTTTTTTATTTTCTTATTTTTCCTATTTCTCCCAAGACAAACTCTAACAAACTCTACAAACAAAGGATGTGGGTCAAGCGGGCGGGAAATATACTCGGGGTGGAATTGGGTACCGATAAAAAACGGATGATCGATGATCTCCACGGCTTCAACGATTTTTCCGTCCGGGCTGGTACCAGCAATGGTCATACCGTTTTTCTCAAATTTAGCCCGATACTTATTGTTAAATTCATAGCGGTGGCGATGGCGCTCACTAACTACCTTCTTATTGTGAAATTTAGCATAGCTCTCAGCCATACGTGTACCAGGGACTATTTTACAAGGCCAGCCACCCAGCCGGATGGTGCCGCCATATTGCTTCTTGGCAATCAATTCCTTTTGCTCGGGCATTATATGAATTACCGGATGCGGTGTTTTGGGGTCGCATTCTTCACTGTTGGCGCGCCTGAGTTTCATTACGTTCCGGGCAAACTCAATTACCGCCATCTGCATACCATAACAAAGCCCAAAATACGGTAGGCCTTTTTCGCGGCAATATTTAATCGTCTTAATCTTACCCTCGCTACCGCGCGAACCCCAGCCCTGAGGCACGATCACCCCATCATATTGCGCCAAAATTTTAATCCCCTTTTTCTCTATTTCTTCGGTATAGATCCAATGTAAATCCGGTTTGCACTTATTTACTATACAAGCATGACGAATTGCTTCTATTACCGAGATATACGAGTCAGTCAAACAAAAATCACCGGTCGCGAAATATTTACCTACAATGCCGATTTTAACCATCTTTTTCGGTCGTTTTACCGCCACTGCGACCCTTCGCCACTCGCTCATATCGTCCTTGCGCTTCTTTAGGCCGAATTTATCCAGAATACGGTCACCCAATTTATCTTTTTCAAAATTAATCGGCACATCATATATTGAATCAATGTCCGGAGCCGATATCACGTCCTCTTGACTGACATTGCAATGGATGGCAATTTTTTTACGGCGCGGTTTATCAATCGGCAGCCGGGAACGAGCAACAATAAAATTAGGTTGGATCCCGGCACTGTTCAAATTTCGGACAGCGTGCTGGGTCGGCTTGGTTTTCAT
>JAGLNE010000141.1 GCA_023139655.1 Candidatus Parcubacteria bacterium | reverse complement strand
GCAATGTGTTGGACAATGCCTTGGCCGCCTCTGACCCATATTCAATCGCGCGGAAAATTGACGGGCACAGTAGTTATAATAATGCCAGTGATTTTGTTATAACTCGCACGCCCACCAAAGGTAAAGCCAACGAAATAACTATGCTTGAGGAAGAGGCGGACATTAGCCCCAGTGAGCGCAAAGATTATGATTATAGCGAGGCGATTTTAATTTCGGAAATATTCCCCAACCCAATAGGCAAGGATGATAATGAATTTATTGAGCTTTACAATAATAGTGACGCTTCGGTA
Source organism: Candidatus Parcubacteria bacterium (assembly GCA_023139655.1). Classification (GTDB taxonomy): domain Bacteria; phylum Patescibacteriota; class Patescibacteriia; order Patescibacteriales; family UBA12075; genus JAGLNE01. The sequence goes on along the minus strand of JAGLNE010000141.1, from coordinate 2,681 downwards.
AATTTAAACGGTTGGCGTTTGGGAGACGAGAGCAAGCGTCGTTATACAATGGACGCAATAATTAATCCGCGAGAATATTACGCTGTTAAGCGCGAGACAAGTAAAATTGCTTTAAATAATTCTTTTGATACCGTAAAATTATTTATGCCTTTGGAAGACAAACCAAGCAAGCAAGTAAAATATGAAAAAGCCAAAGAAGGGCAGAGTTATAATTGCATTTATGATGACAAGGAACCCGGTTCTGGGTACCCAGAACCGGGTTCCAAAAGCGAGTGCCTGTGGAGTGATAATGTCACACCTGGTGCTGCTAACGAAGTGAGCGCGATTAATCATCCACCGAGCGTGGATTTTGATTGTCCCAACACAGGCTATGTTGGCTTGCCAATCCTTTTTGATTCTTCGGACACGATTGACGAGGATGGTGACATATTGCATTTTAATTGGGATTTCGGTGATGGGGCGACCAATACTCTGGCTATTCCCGAGCATACATACTTTAAACCCGGTGAATATACAGTTAGTTTGATAGTAAATGATAGTGAATACGAGGAAAAACAAGAAAAATTACTTATTATTAATTATCCTGGCCAAGAAGATTTGGCTGAGCTAATAGAGTCCGGCCAAATTATAATTAGTGAGCTACTCCCAAATCCGGTTGGCGCTGACAATGAGGGCGAATGGATAGAAATTTTTAACCAAGGCGCGAGCCGGGTAAATTTGCGCGGCTGGCAGATTGATGATGCCGAAGGCGGTAGCCGTCCTTATACTATACTCGATGATATTTGGCTGGAGGCCGGTGCTTATTACCTCCTGGATCGGGAAGAGACCGGTTTAGCACTTAACAATTCAAGCGACGCGGTGCGGATTATTAATAATGAGATCGTTATTGATGAAGTTAGTTATAGCGGAGTAAAAGAAGGGGTGGTTTACGCGTTGGGTAACGGCGTCTGGTCCTGGTCTAGCGAACCAACGCCGGGTGACAAAAATAAAATTAAGATTATTACCAGCACGGCCAAAAAAAGTTCTAGCCGGCTAAGTGCCAATAATAAAATTCGTCTGGATCTTAAACTGGAACAATTAAAGTATTCTGATAAAGGAGATTTGGTGCGTACCAGAGGGACGGTTGCGGTACTACCCGGCGTATTTGGCTCACAGTATTTCTACATTGTCGGTTCACCCGGCGTGCAGGTTTATAGCTACAAGAAAGATTTTCCGCTGCTTAGTATTGGCGACTATATTGAAGTTAGTGGGGAGATCTCGGAACTTAACGGTGAGAAAAGGATAAAGACCAAAGTTTCATCAGATATTGTTAATCTGGAAAAGCGGGCAGACCCTGAACCTGAGAGTTGTAATTGCGTTGAAGTAAATGAATCATATGTCGGGCAATTAATTAAGGTGCAGGGCGAGGTGGTAGAGCAAAAGAGCTCCAGCCTTTATATTGACGATGGTACGGATGAACAATTAGTTTATATTAAAAAAGCCACCGGTATAAACCCTAAGCGTTACAAAGAGGGGGATAAGATCGCGGTTACGGGCATTTTGTCGCAAACCAAATCCGGGATGCGCCTTATGCCCCGGAGTGAAACAGACATTGTTAAGTTAAACAATGAAGATGACAGCAAAGGCCAGGTTTTGGGCGAGGTAGCGGCCAGTGATGAGTGGAGTTTGCCGGCACGCAATAAACAACTGGAGCTGTTTAAATATCTCCTTATTATTGCTGGGGCTATAATAATTATCCTCGGGGTGGTAATATTTCGGTTTGTTAGAAAAAAGAGCTAAACTTTAGTAAATAACTTGATATTATCTATGATTAATGTTAATGTAGTTTTAGATAATAATTAATTAATTTAAAAAACATATGCAAGAATTTCCACAACCAAAAGAAATAAATAATAAAGAATTAGCGCCGAATGATAATGAGTCAGTGCTAGAGGACAAAATTGAAAATGAAGGGACGGTTGATGTGGCAATAGATTTAATAATCAAAAAGCGCGGAGGCGAGAAAGCTTTCCCTAAGGAATATAAAGAAGCAAAGAATTATGTGTTAAATGAAATTAGAGTAGCCTTATCACCAGATGTAGTTGAAAAGGGTAAGGTTGATGAGCTGTATGATATGCTTGATAAAAAAATAAGAAAACGTTTTCCTGAACTGGGCTTGCAGGAAGCTGCATAATTATAAAATATATAAAAGTTTTTGCATATTCAGCAGAGGTTTTTTTGTGCCTTGCAAATCCAGATTAGGTATGCTAGGATATGATAATTCTTTTAAAAATAATAAATAATTTTAACTAGAGAAGAAAAAGGAGGATGTGCCATGGGAGAGAAAAAAGATCGGTTGTGCAACGAAAAAGAATTGAAGGAAATTATTTACCAAACCGGAGTTGATGGTAATTGTAAAATAGACAGGAACGATATTGTCCCAGAGGCTGATTTAAAGAGCGATTTGGGCTATGATTCACTGGATATCATAGAATTTATCATGAGGCTGGAAGAAAAGTATGATATAGATATTTCTGATGAAGATGCTGAAAAATTTTTAACCGTCGAAGACATCTATAATTACATCAAAACCCGGGTTCGTTAAATCAAAAAGATTTTATTTTAAAGGAGGACGGACAAATGACCGTTGAAGAAAGAGTAGGTGAATTATTGTTGGAAATTGGCCCATGGGATCATGTAGA
>JAGLNE010000140.1 GCA_023139655.1 Candidatus Parcubacteria bacterium | reverse complement strand
TCGCTGCGCTCCTCGCAATGACAATAAGCGCGTAAATTTAATATTTTTTTAAATCATATGATCAACAAAGTGTTATTTCTTTTAATAATCTTCAGTCTGGCACTCACTGGCTGTATCCAAACCAAGTCTAGTACTGGCACCGGCGCGATTGATGGCGGAGTATTTCGCTCAATTGATAAGGGGGCAACTTGGCAGCAAAAAGTATTAATTCCCACGGCTGGCCGCCCCGGTAATTTTTCCGGAGCCAATATCATGACCTGGGTTATGGACCCGCAGGACAGCCAGGCGATTTATTATGCCGGCATTGGCGCGGGCCTGTTCTACACTTATGACGGGGCAAATACTTGGCGCAAGGCCGGGGAACTGGGGAATAATACTATTCGGGCAATCGGCGTAGACCCTTTTGACAAATGCACGATTTTTATAACTATTGGTAATCGGGTTTTTAAGTCTGATGACTGCTCGCGCACCTGGAAGCAGATGTATTTTGATAACCAGACCAAAATAACGATTAACGCCCTGGCTTTGGATCATTTTAACGAGAATCATCTATATATCGGGCTTTCTCGCGGAGATTTGGTAAAAAGTTTGGACGCGGGCGAGAGCTGGCAAACAGTCCATCGTTTTAACGCCAGGATTGATAAGCTGTTGATTGATCCGGATGACTCCAGAGTAATGTATGCTCTCGTAAGTAAAAAAGGCGTGTTTAAGAGTAGTGACCAAGGCGAGAACTGGGAGTCGTTTAATGATGGCCTAAAAGAACATAAACTGGGAACCGCGGTTAAAGACTTGATTTTATTCAAAGACAATCCTACAATGATCTTTATAGCCACCAATCTTGGGATTGTCCGTTCCAGTGACGCAGGCGAAACTTGGGAGCAAATAGAGCTGATACCGGCGGAGAAAAAAACCGCGCTTAATGCTTTAGCCGTAAATCCGAAGGATACTAAAGAGATTTTTTATGTAACTAATAATACTTTTTTTCGTTCCAGTGATGGTGGGGAAAATTGGCAGACTATTAAGCTAAATACTTCCCGGGCCGGTCGAACATTACTTATCAATCCAAACAAACCGGAAATTATGTACCTGGGAGTGAGGGCTTTACCGAAGAAGTGATGTTGTCTGTTTTCTAAAAATAATGAAACATAACTATTCCATGTAAAAACAATCTAGCTTGCGCTATAAATCTAAAGATTTTAAAATATAATTATATGAACACCTACATCCAAGCCAAACAAGACGATTTCCAAAAATCAATAGATTTTTTCATTAAAGAGATCGCCGGCATCCGTACTGGCCGGGCCAACCCCAACATCCTTGAGGGACTTATGGTGGATGCTTATGGCGCCAAGACCCCGATTCAGGGGGTGGCCACCATCAATGTCCCGGACGGACAGTCTGTTTTAGTCGCTCCTTGGGACAAGAATGTCATTAAAGAGATTGAAAAAGCGATCGTGGACGCGGATTTGGGTGTGGGAGTAGTAAACGAAGGTGATAAGATTCGTTTAACTGTGCCTAAAATGACCGAAGAGAACCGGAAAGAATTAGTAAAGAAGCTAAACGAAAAAATGGAAACAGTGCGGGTTTCCATTAGGCAAATTAGGGATGACATTAAAACCGCTATTGAAGCGGCCGAAAAAGACAAGCAAATTACCGAAGATGATAAGTTTCGTTTTATTAAGGAGCTGGACGAAGAGACGGCCAAGCAAAATGAAGAGCTTAAAAATTTGCGGGATAAAAAAGAAGAGGATATAATGACAATTTAGATTAACCCTGTCATTCTGATCCGCCAGCTGGCGGAGAAGAATCCCGTGGATATAATCACGAGATCCTTCATAGCTTCGCTATTCAGGATGACATAATTAGTTAAATTATTAGAAAAAATTAATCTATGTTTTTAACTTTAATTATCTTTATACTTGTTTTGTCGCTCTTGGTGTTTGTTCATGAGTTGGGGCATTTTTTAAGTGCCAGGAAATTTGGTTTGCGCCCGGAAGAGTTTGGTTTTGGTTTTCCACCCCGCGCTTGGGGGATTTACAAAGCCAAGGACGGGACCTGGAAAACAGTCAAGGGCAAGAAAAAGGTAGAGGACGCGGTAGACACGATCTATTCTGTTAATTGGCTGCCTCTCGGCGGCTTTGTTAAGTTGGGCGAAGATGACGCCGATATCGGTCCGGAAGCAAACCATTTTCATAATAAGCCGATTTGGCAGAGGTTGATCATGTTGCTCGCTGGTGTAACCATGAATGTCGTCCTGGCCGCGGCTTTAATTACCTTTGGTTTTATGATCGGCTTACCGCAAGTAACCGAAGGTCTGCATCCAAGCGCTCGTATTAGCGAGCAAAAGATTCAGGTAGTTAGCGTGCTTAAAGCTACCCCCGCGGAAGAAGCAGAGTTGAAAATCGGTGACGCGATTATAAGTATTAATAATGAAAATTTGAAAAATAGCGAGCATTTACAGGCTTTAACCGCCGCTAATACCGGCCAAGAATTAATTTATGTTATTAAAAGGGCTGATCAGGTATTTGAGAAACAAATTACTCCAATAACAATTGAAGAAACCGGTTCCGGCGGCATTGGTATCGGGATAGTAGACACCGGGCTGGTTAGATATCCGATTCATATTGCTATTTGGGAAGGTATAAAAACCACCGGTATAACTTTGGTCGCTATTCTTATGGCTTTCTTTGAGTTATTTAAGGCCATGTTTGGCGCCTCTACCCTAAGCGCTGAGATTGCCGGTCCGGTTGGGATCGCGGTTATTACCGGCCAGGTTGCACGCATGGGTTTTGTCTATATCTTGCAGTTCACAGCTATACTTTCAATTAATTTAGCAATAATTAATGCTTTGCCGTTTCCGGCCCTGGATGGCGGTCGGGTGCTATTTTTAATAATTGAGAAAATCAAAGGCTCGCCGGTTAAGCGCGAAATTGAAGGCACGATTCACTATATTGGCTTTGCCCTCTTAATGCTCTTGGTTTTGGTGGTAACATTTAAGGATTTAGCCCGCTTTGGTGACTCTTTCAAAGCGCTCTGGCAGGCGATAGTGGGGTAGTTGGACAGAAAACAGGGCATAGAAAATAGAAAGCAGGGCATAGAAAGCATGTATATAGAAAGCAAAATGTGAATTACAGACTGTTATCTGTTTTCTGCTTTCTATTTTCTAAATCGTGGCTATATTTAATAACAAATAAATACAGCAATATATTGCATTAAAAACTAATCGGGTAAACCCAAATATATGCAAATAAACATAAAGGCGACAAAAATTGAATTAAGTGATGAAATAAAAAGCTATATCCAGGAAAAGATGGATATGCTGGATAAATATTTGGGTTCTATTTCGGTTATTAATTGTGATGTGGAAATCGCCATGGCGGTTGGCAATCAGAACAAAGGCAAGATTTTTCGTTGTGAGGTTAACTTATCTGTGCCGGGTGAACTTCTGCGTGTAGAAAAAACCGAAAAAGAGCTTTTTAAAGCTATTGATAAAGTTAAAGATCACCTTGCCCGCTCCATTAGACGTTACAAGCAGAAACGAATAGATAAGAAGCGGCGATAGTTAATAGATAAATTTTAAATAAGCAAAAATGCCTTAAAACGGCATTTTTTTGTTTATAATTAGCTGAAAAGTAGTTTCAGCGTTTGACTTTATTAGTATTTTGTGTTATATTTGTAAATCGTATTTTTAGATATGAACGCACGTTAAAAATATAAACTTTTTATTCCGGTTTCGACTGGAGAAAGGGGTATAGCTATGGAAAATGCAATAGTTAAATACAACCAAAATGTACTGAGGATAATGGCAAATGACTACTTAAAAGAGAGAACTGTGTGCCCAGTATGTGGCAAACAGAAAGACTTCAATGATTGGACTTGCCCTGGCTGTAAAGAAATTCATGGTTGGATGGTAATGAAATTGACAAATAATTTAAAGATTAAGCTGTCTCCCCCAGTGTTTGATAAGGCATGCAACTTGGCCAAGCAGTTTCTTGAAAATACTGTTAATAGCAACGCCAGCTATCAGACGGTAGTAGAATTTCTGGTAAAGAGTATGCCAGAAATCACAATGATTAATGATATGTTACCATTGGCCGCTCTGGAGGGCGCAGTTCGCAAAGCTAAACATGAGATGTCTGGTTCTGCGGAGACGGGGGAGGAATATGAGGAAAGACGTCAGCAATTATTATCCGAACTTCCCCATGAGACCATGGTGGAAATTGATGTTATAACTCCGGACGGGGAAATGGCAAACCCGAAAAAGTTTATCAATGAAGGTTTCGAAATTGAGGGAGTTCTGGTGCCGGGCAGTATCATCGTTCATGTATGTGACCAAGTCAATGCTGCGCGAAAAGAAAAGCGCAAAAATTGGTATGATAGCGCTTGGCAAAATCTTATCGACAAAATTAGCAAGGAGCATACTGGTTATATTGATATTTCTAAGATAGTCGAAGCAGGTTTCGTCTTTAAAGGGAAAACCGCAGAAGACGAAATGGTTAGGGCTGCTTGTTACGAAGTAATTAACGAGAGACGATGTTTAAATCGTCCTCGGATTGTAACAAAGAAGGCTAAAATGGTAAAAACAAGAAAGCCCAAAAAAGTAACCAATAGCTGGGCTTATCACCCTTGCGGAGCCAATGCTTAGCAGTATTGGATGAGACAGGGAGAGTTAATGGGTGGGGACAAGATTATATTTGTCGCCACCCTTTTTTATTGATTTATTGTTGGTTTTATACTATACTAAATATGTTAAATAAATATAACACGCTTGTTGGGCGTGTTTTTAAAATAGGCAATGTAATTACATATGTAATTACATAGAAATTTTTACAATATGAAAAAATACACTAGCGATAATATTAGGAAATTAACCCGCACAGGCAGAGTCAGTTATACGGTTGTTATTCCAAAGGAAATGGTGAAGAAATTAAAATGGCAAGAGCGGCAGAAGTTGCAGTTAAAGCTGCGGGGAAAGTCGGTGGTGGTTAAGGATGCAAAATAATTCTACCTCACCCTGTCCCTCTCCTTCGCAAGGAGAGGGGACTATGAAATACGTTTTACTATGACTGAAATATTTAACAAAAATTACCAAAAGGATTTGAGGAGAAAGTTGCGCAAAGCTCCGATTAGGGCGGAAAAGGAATTATGGCAGCAATTAAGAAATAGAAGAATTAGTTATAAATTTAGAAGACAATTTGGGATGGGTATTTATATTGTTGATTTTTATTGCCCGAAATTACGTTTGATAGTTGAGGTTGATGGCGCAACACATTCAACTGATGAAGAAGTTAAATTTGATAAAGAGAGGCAAAAGTATTTAGAGGATTTAAATTTAGTGGTTATACGATATAATAATTATGATATTTATAATAATTTAGAAAAAGTAGTTGATAGTATTATTAGAAAATGTAAAGAATTAGAAAATAAATAAAAATTTATTACTTAGTCCTTCCTTCTTTTCTCCCCTCTTCTCTTTTCTTTTTCTCCCCTCTCCTTGCGAAGGAGAGGGGCCGGGGGTGAGGTAGGAGG
>JAGLNE010000014.1 GCA_023139655.1 Candidatus Parcubacteria bacterium | reverse complement strand
ATTTTGATTTTTGATATTTGATATTTGATTTATATTTATTATGTATCAAATTTTACTTTTCCCCTTAGTTTCGGGGCTAATAGCGCAAATTATTAAATTTTCTATCCGGTCAAATAAACAAAAATTTGCCTTAAAAAATCTAATGGCTTATTCCGGCATGCCTTCCGGCCACTCGGCCATGATAGTATCGCTGGCTGCGATTATCGGACTGGAAGAAGGGTTGCATTCACCACTATTTGCTCTGTGCGTAATTCTCGCAATTATTGTTATTCGCGACGCTCTGGGAATCAGGCGCTACCTGGGACAACATGGCCGAACATTGAATGCCCTGGTAAAAGACTTAAAGGAAGACAAATATCTTGATGACCAATACCCGCATCTTTTAGAACGAATCGGCCATACTCCCCTGCAAGTTATTGCCGGCGCCACATTGGGGCTCGCAATAAGCATTGGCGGATTTTATCTGCTCTAACACTAGCTCAATATAAATAATCCTATCATAAAACCGTGCCAAAAACAAATAAGTTGGCGCGGTTTTTATGTTCTATATAATAAAACTATAACACAAGTACGCGTTATTGTATTCTACAACATCTGGCATAGCAAGTGCCGCCAGCGGCAAGGCCACAGCGCCAGCCATTGCCGCTTGGAAGTGATAAAATCAAATCTCCATTTATGTTTGGGTTGCCTCCGCCGCCAGTCACGGTGTAGCCCGAAGGACATGTTGCCAGACAGCTAAAAGGGGCACAAGAACAAGTTACATTCATACAACTCAGCGCTACCGTACCACTTTCAAGGCTGCTAATACGGCTATCAACCTCAATTAATTTCTGCACATGCTCATTCCAGATGACAGCAGTTAAAGGATCGTTGGGGTTAACCGTATTGTTCCAAGCGGCATAAACCGAGTAAACCCCGACTGATAAAAATAAACCAATAAACAAATAAAAAGCTCTGGAAAAAATAAATTTAAATGTTTTTTTGATAATGTTCTTCATATTTTTTTATATATAATTATTGAATTATACAATTATTAAACAACGAAGAGCCAAACACGCAATATTCTATGCATATTGTACCTACGCATGCATAATCGCCACCGGTATAGCACTCACAGCCATTAGCGTCAGTCATGTCGTTGTCGCAGGCCGTGTAGCCCGGGTCGCACAAGCACTGACCAGTGGTTTCGCAATGAGCATTAGGACCACAGCCGGGCGGACAATCGCCAATACACTCAACTGGGTCTGGTCCGCATTCCCGGCCGGCGCAAGCGTGATTGCAACAATTATCTGTATTAAAATCACAGCTGTTGTCGCATAGCAACGGACTACCGCCGCTAAAACCAAGGGAAACACAATCTTCTCCGTTTAAATCAGCGCCATCGCACAGCTCGCCAAAACCGGATTGGATTATAGCGTCCCCGCACCATTCGTTTGGATAAGCAGTCAGGGAAAAGCTCATATCCCCCCCTACATTACAATCATGAGTAGTGGCGCTAACTGTATTGCTAAAACTATATCCGCTCGCCGCAATATTATTGTTAAAAGCGGAAATATTTATTGATCCAACTGCGGGGTTAATTAAAACAGACAAGTCCGGTATTGTTGGCGGGTCTGGATCGGTGCTAATAGCCCATGTCACCGGTGAGGCCGTATCAGTGCTTGCCTGGGCAAAAAAAGGAAAAGGGGCGTAATACAGGCTAAAAGGGTCAACGCCTATTGGGGTGGCAAAAAAATCATAAACACTTGAAAGGGAGACTGAAAACGATTCGTCATTGATATTTAGATTAAAAATTTGAATCGCTTCGGCATCTGTTTTAACAGTAGTTTGAGCATAAAACTGATCACGCACGTTTACGCGCACAGGAAACGTGGCCGATGGGACTCTGGGTACGCCGGAAATAAGGCCATTTCCCGTATTAATTGATAATCCTGCTGGCAGGCCTTCAGCCGCGTAGCTAAGGGCATGGCCATCTGTGTCACTAGCCACTATCTGATAAATATATTCGCTAACGCAGCCAATAGCACTAGTAACCGGCGTGGATGAAATTTGCGGTGGATTATTTACTATATTTACGCTAAAAGTAACAGCTGCCTCATCGCCATTAGTATCGGTAACTATTAAAGTAACAAAATATGAGCCGGTTTGGTCGTTTACTATACCGCTGATATTATAGTCATACTGGTTGCCGCTTAGCGAACCGCCAGAGTTAAAACCCTGGGGATGGCCGTTAAAATGGTAGTTTAAGGGGTATTCACTATTAGGCTCATTGGCGCTAATAGTGAATGACAGGTCATGGCCAATAACCACGCTTTGATCGCTAATCGCGTTAATGTTTGGGGTGTCTAGGCTGAACACGGGGATAGTAAAAACCCTGGAAATATTACCGCCCCGGTTATCTGTAATGTCCAGAGTGAATGAATAAGTGCTTGCTCCGGCATTGTCAGAATAAAAAATTCTTTGCTTATCATCACTGCTTACCCTCATTTCAACCGGACTGGCCCAGCCACCTCCGGGCGTATAATTCCAGGTAAGCCTATCACTGTCCGGGTCAATTACCTCGATCGCGCCTTCATACGGCTCGCCGGAAATAGCCGTGGGCAGATTAATACCGGAAAAATACGGTGGATTATTACCGGCAATATCTTGAATATCGTAGGTATTGGACTCCGGGCAGGCGCCATCGCCAATATCACTAACATAGCCGGATTCCATTACCGCGCAAACATAATAACTGTCGCCATTATCATTGCTAATATACTTATATACTTCACTGCCGGCACGCAGATCAATATCCGCGGTGTTGGTATTCTGGTCGTCAAAACGCTTGTCCACTTCGTCCCAGCAAGTAACGCTGTGATAGTTATCCGGACACTCGGCCAGCGCGTTTATCGGGTCTATCGGTAAATTGCCGCCCAAGTATTGGGCCAATACTTTTTGCCAGCTGGGCCAAACCGACAGGGTTTGGTTCTTTAAATATGACCCTGAGCTAAGAGAAGGATATTTACTATTCTCGTTATAATAAGCAATAACCTGGGTTTCAATATCGGCCAGATCCTGAAGGCGCTTAACATCGCGGATAATTCCGGCTTTATCGCTAAGGCAATAGTCTCCCCGGGCGCAATCGCTATCTAGAAGACAGGCCCGGCTGGTGTCGGAATAGCAGCTTCCCACTCCAATGACATTAGTATTAAATTTCCAGTGCTTTAATATCTGGCCCAGAATATCAATCGTGGGCTGCTCAGCATCCTGATTGTATGAAATCAAATAAATATTGGTAAACAGCTCTCCGGCAACAATATTGGCCGCGTTTACATACACGGTGCGGCCGTCGCGCACTCCGTCATAACCGTCAACGATTATTGACTGGGGCGAGCCGCTAAAATCCTGTTCACGGTACCAACGTTGGGGACTCCAATGATTGTCATTGGGTATAACCCGAATAGCGATCGCGTCCGGTGATTGAGCCTGGCTTAAAGTTACATTAGACTGAAAAACTAAAAAAACCAAAGCTATGCCAAGACTGAAACAAGTAATTAATTTTTTTGTTAGTAGTTTATGCATGGGAGGGAATTAGCAATAACCATTAATTATTCGCATGTGCCCCATTCGCCCGCCTGCAACGCTGTAGCACTGCGGGCAAGTAGCGGGGCTTTTCGCGGTAGCAAAAAAACACTATAATTCACACGGAAAATCAAAAGTAAAAGTACAGGTATTAACGCAAAGCGGAGAAGCATCGCAATCGCTGTCATCGCAATCAACATCACCGTCACAATCATTGTCGCTCAAATCCAGACAAAGATCAATTGGGCTGTTTTCTGACGCTTGATACGGATTAGCTTCATTCGCGTCATTACCGCAACAATTAAGCGGGTCGCTGTTGCCGGCCCAATCATAACCGGTGGCAATGCATAATA